>NZ_JBHUZJ010000017.1:0-131168 GCF_042667685.1 Streptomyces sp. NPDC057302
TCGTCAGCGCGCGGCGACCGGCCCCTGGGCGCGGACCAGGCCGAAGGCGTCCGCCATCCGCAGCGCCGCGTCCAGGTCGCCGTTGACGCTGACGACCTGGGCGCTGAGCGCGTCCTCGAGCGGCAGGGAGCCCACGCCCAGCTGGAGCAGGGTGCCCAGGTCGGTGACGACTGTGGTGGCCGCGTCCGGGGCGGGGCCGAGATTCATCTCGACGGTGCCGTCGTCGACGCGGGCGTGGAAGACGAGCTCGCCGACCACCCACTCGTACGTCTCGCGCACGCCGATGGCGCGGTCGGGACGGAACGCGGCTCCGACGGCGCCGACGATGCCGTGCCGGTCGCCGATGGCCTCGGGGTGCGCGCCGAGGATGGCGATCGCCCGCACGGCTGCCGGGAGCTCGCCCTCCAGCTCGGCGAGCCCGCGCGCGACGGCGTCCTGGATGTCCACGAGCCGTGCGCCGACGGCCATGAAGGTCCGGAGATCGGTGGTGATGACGCAGGCGGGGTCGGCGGCGCTGCCGTTGCGGATGTCGAGTACGCCGTCGTCGACCCGGAGGTGGAACGCGTCGCCGTTCACCCGGATCTCGTACGTCTCTCGCACACCGCCCGCCTGTTCGGGCCGGAAGCTGGCGCGCAGGCAGCCGAGGACCCAGCTGAGCCGGAAGGTGTCGCCGGGCCGGGGTGAGGTCGGCAGCCGCATGCCCCAGCGGGTGAGCTCGTCCACCAGTGGGCGCATCGAGGCGCCGAGCTCGGTCAGTTCGTAGACCGCGGACGGCGCGGGAGGCGGCAGCTTGGTCTGGCTGAGGACGCCCGCCTCGCGCAGCGCGCGCAGCCGTTCGGCGAGGACGTTCGGGCCGATGCCGGGCAGTCCCGCGACGAGGTCGGTGTAGCGCCGGGGGCCGAGCAGCAGCTCGCGCACGATCAGCAGGGACCAGCGGCCGCCGACGACGTCCAGGGCCCGCGCCGCGGGACAGGACTGGTCATAGCTGCGTGTCATGAGGGTGGGTTCGCCTTCCCCATCGATAGTGAGCACTTAGATTTCCGCAGTATGCCTCAACTGGGCTGCATCGAGAGCCTGTTGAGTCGCCCGGCATCGGCCGATGCCGTCGGCACCGCGGAGTGCGATGTCTCAGTGGGTCACGTGTCTCATTGGGACATTACGAGGAGTACAGTCGGAGACAGGGGGACACCAGCGCAGAGCACGCAGAACGAGAAGAGGCATCCCAGATGTCAGCGCAAGAACGCCCCGCATTGCCCGCCGTGATGAAGGCCGTCCAGTACCGCACCGTCGGCGCCGCCCCCGAGGTGGTCACCGTCCCGCGCCCCGAGCCGGGTCCCGGCCAGGTGCTCCTGAAGGTCACCGCCGCGGGCGTCTGCCACTCCGACATCGCGGTGATGAGCTGGCCCCAGGAGGCGCTGGGCTTCCCGCTGCCGCTCACCCTCGGCCATGAGGGCGCGGGGACCGTCGCCGTGCTGGGCGAGGGCGTCACGGGATTCGAGGTCGGCGACTCCGTGGCCGTCTACGGACCGTGGGGCTGCGGTGCCTGTCTGATGTGCGCGCAGGGCAAGGAGAACTACTGCACGCGCGCCGCCGACCTCGGCATCCTGCCGCCCGGACTCGGAGCGCCCGGCGCCATCGCCGAGTACATGATCGTGGACGCCGCGCGCCACCTGGTCCCGCTCGGCGGCCTCGACCCGGTGACCGCCGTGCCGCTCACCGACGCGGGCCTGACCCCGTACCACGCCATCAAGACCTCCCTGCCCAAGCTGACCCCCGGCAGCACCGCCGTGGTCATCGGCACCGGCGGCCTGGGGCACGTCGCCATCCAGCTGCTGCGCGCGCTGACCCCGGCGCGGGTGATCGCCCTGGACGTCACCGACGCGAAGCTGCGCCTCGCCCAGCAGGTCGGCGCCCACGAGACCGTCCTGTCGGACGAGCACGCCGCGGCGAAGGTCCGTGAGCTGACCGGCGGCCTCGGTGCCCAGGCCGTCTTCGACTTCGTCGGGGCGCCGCCCACCGTCGCCACGGCGACCGCCGTCGCCGCGGTGGAGGCGGACGTCACCCTCGTCGGCATCGGCGGCGGGGCCGCGTCCGTCGGCTTCGGCACGACCCCCTACGACGCTGCGGTCCGCGCCCCCTACTGGGGCAGCAGGGCCGAGCTGATCGAGGTCCTCGACCTGGCCCGCTCCGGCGCGATCGACGTCCATGTGGAGACGTACGCACTGGACGACGCCCCCAAGGCGTACGAGAACCTGCACGAAGGCCGGATCGACGGCCGGGCGGTCATCCTCCCCAACGGCTGATCCCGGCAGCGCGGCACACAGCGCTCAGCACACAGCGCACCGGCCGGGAACAGGCATGGACATCTGCCCGTTCCCGGCCGGTGCGCTGAGAACTCGTGCGCTGCGAACTGTCCCCGGCCGCCGCCTAGATGCGCAGCAGCCTTTCCATGGACTCGCGGTACTCCCGCAGTGCCAGGCGCAGCTCTTCCGTGTGCGCCTCGGTGTCGTGGTCCTGCCAGCTCGCGCGCAGGGTGAGCCGTCGTTCCGTGAGGGATTCCGTCAGGTGCCTGACCGTGTCGTCGAGGAGGCTGTCGGCCTCCTCCACCGCCTGGCGCGGGCTCTCGACGAAGGTGCTGAGCGCCTGCTGGAGCCGCAGACCGAACTTGTCCCGTTCGTCCTGCGGGAGCAGCACGGATTCGTGGGCGTGCGCGGGTGCGGGCTCAGGGGCGGGAACAGGGGCGGGAACAGGATTGTGCGCGGGGGGCGTGGGAGCGGGGGCGGCGCTGCCGATGGCCTGCTCTCGCGGTGTGAAGCGCTGGGCGTCCGTCATGATGTGCCACTTCCCTTCGCATGGCGCCGGGGCAGTGCCCACGACGTGTGGCCGCGGTCGGCGGTGGCCGGCCTGCCGTTGCGGGTGGAGTCGGCCGGGTGCTCGGCCACCAGGGAGTCGAAGAGGCGCCGGGCCTCGACCATGGCCTCCCGCATTTCCTCGGTGCCGCCCTGTCCGCGCGCCGCCGTGTGCACGCTGCGGTAGCCGTGGACGGAGTGCGCGTGGTGGACGGAGAGCGCGGCGAGCTGCTCGTCGAAGTGCGCGCCGTCCGGGAAGCCCCGGTCCCTGGCCAGGCGGGCCAGGAGCGCGTCGGCCTCGGTGACGGCCTGCTGCGGTGATTCGACGAACTGCTCCTGGACGCCGGCCCATTGGGCCACGTAGCGCTCGCGGGCGCCGGGCGGCAGGGGCTCGGACTTGACCGAGCCGTGGAGCCGTACGCGCTCGCGGAGTTCCTGTTCAGCTGCCCGTACGTCGCCGTCGTGACGTGCGACGGTGTGGTCGTACTCGGGCCCGAAGCGGTGCTTCAGGCCGCTTCCGCCGCCCCTGGTTCGCCGCAGTCCGACGAAGAGGACGGCGGCTGCCGCGATGACGACCACGGCGATGATGACGGCGGTGATCATGGCTGCCTCCCTTGTTCTCGTGGTCCGTTCGGCGCTGAGGCCGGCCGATGGGCGCCCACGCGACGTGGGTGCCGATCGGGGCGTCTGTGGTCAGCGGTCGAACGGCTGGCTGTGGATTCGCATGGCAGCCGAGTACCCCCGAGTCCGGCAAACAGTCGGCCGAGGGGCGGTTCATGTCCGGCCGCGCGGGCCGACGGGGGTCAGGAGGCCCCGAAAGTCCTTCGGTAGGCCTCGGGCGGCAGACCCGTGACGCGCGCGAAGTGGCGCCGCAGCGTGGCGGACGTGCCCATCCCCGTCCGGGCCGCGATCCGTTCGACGCTGTCGTCGCCCGACTCCAGCAACTCCTGGGCGAGGCGCACACGTTGGCTGAGCAGCCAGCGCAGCGGCGCGGTGCCGGTGACGGCATGGAAGTGCCGGGACAGGTTGCGGCTGCTCATGCCCGCCTGCCGGGCCAGGTCCTCCACGGTGAGCGGCTGATCGAGGCGGGCGAGCACCCAGGGCAGCAGGCCGGCCAGCGGATGGTCACGCCCGTGCGCCACCGGCGCCGGGATGAACTGCGCCTGGCCGCCGTCCCGGTGGGGCGGGGTCACCAGCCGCCGGGCCAGCGCGTTGGCCACCGTCGCCCCGTGGTCGGCGCGGACGATGTGCAGGCACAGGTCCATCCCCGCGGCCTTCCCCGCCGAGGTGAGCACGCTGCCCTCGTCGGTGAACAGGACACCGGCGTCGACCCTGACGCGGGGGTGGCGCGCGGCGAGCCGCTCCGCGTGCGCCCAGTGCGTGGTGGCCCTGCGGCCGTCGAGGAGGCCCGCTCCGGCGAGGACGAAGGCGCCGGTGCACAGCGAGACGATCCGGGCGCCCGCCGCGTGTGCGGTGCGCAGGGCGTCGACCAGATCGCCCGGCGGGTCCTGGTCGATGTCGCGCCAGGCCGGGACGATCACCGTCTGCGCGGTGGCGACGGCTTCCAGGCCGTGGGACGTCTCGGCGCGAAGCCAGTTCCCGACCCGCGTCCCGTCCGCGCCGCACACGGTGAACGAGTACCAGGACCCGGCCAGATCGGAGTGGTCCGAGCCGAAGACCTCGAAGGCCGCGGCGGCCTCGAAGAGCATGCTGCCCTCGGGAAGTGCCATCGCCACGGTCCTCATGTCCGAAACTGTACGCCCCTCGTCATTCCGGCCACTGGTGGGGCGCCCGGCGGGCGCGGAGCATGGTGCGCACAGGGCACACCGCCCTCCGGACAACGGGAGCCAACGATGAGCAACACCCCCTCCACGCCTGCCGCGCCGTACGCCGACGTCTGGTCCGGCGGACGGACGGTCGCCGTCGTCGGCGCCTCGGGTCACACGGGCCGCTTCGTCGTCGCGGAGCTGCTGCGCCGCGGCGCGAAGCCGCTGCTCGTGGGGCGGGACCGGGGAAGGCTCGACGCGCTGCGGGGCCTGGCCCCGGACGCTCCGGTGCGCGTGGCCTCCACCGAGGACGCGGCGTCCCTCGACCGCGCTTTGGACGGAGCGGTGGCGGTCGTCAACTGCGCGGGGCCGTTCCTCGCGACGTCCTTTCCCGTCGTGGACGCGGCGCTGCGTGCCGGTATCCCGTACCTGGACGTCGCCGCCGAACAGGGCGTCACCGCCGCCCTGTTCGACACCTACGGAGAGCGTGCGCGGGAGGCGGGCGTCGTCGTCGCGCCGTCCCTGGCGTTCTACGGCGGTCTGGGTGACCTGCTGGCCACCGCGGCCCTGGGGGACTGGCCGGACGCGGACGAGATCACGCTCGCGTACGCCCTCGACAGCTGGCACCCGACGCGGGGCACCCGTGTCACGGGGGAGAGCAACGCCGGTCAGCACCTGGTCCACTCCGGAGGCAGGCTGATCCCCTTCGGCTACTCGCAGGACGTCTTCGCGTGGGACTTCCCCAAGCCGTTCGGCACCCAGGATGCCTCCGCGTTCGCGACGGCCGACCAGGTCACGCTGCCGCGCCATGTGCGCACCCCCGAGGTGCGCGCCGTGATGAACCTCGCGCCGCTGCGGGACATCCGCGCCGCGGACACTCCGGAGCCCGTTCCCGCCGACGCGGGCGGGCGCTCCGCGCAGACCTTCGCCGTCGAGGCGGTCGTCCGGCGCGGTGACCGGACCCGCCGGGCGGTCGCGGAGGGGCGCGACATCTACGCCGTGACGGCGCCGCTGGTCGTGGCGGCACTCGAACGCATCCTCGACGGACGCGGCGGGGCGCCGGGCGTCCGCGCGGCCGGGGAGGCGTTCGACGCCCCGGACTTCCTGCGCGCGCTCACCCCCGAGCACCTCACCCGGGTCGACCTGCCGCTCTAGTCGGGCCGCAGCGAGCACCAGATCCGGTCGGGCAGGAACCGCGCCGCCTCGGCGAGATCCATGTCGTACGTACTGGCGAGCCAGCGGTGCGCGGCCTCGGCGACCGGCCCCATGACCAGGACCTCAAGAACGGGTCCCGGCACGGGGGCGATCTCGCCCGACACGACCCGCGGCAGCATCCACTGGGCGATGACCGCCAGCTTGGCGGCCTTGGCCGAGCGGATCTGGTCGGCGTGGGCCGCGAGGTAGCCGGAATAGGCGGAGGCGTGCAGGAAGAGCGCGGCGTCCGGGTGCTCCTCGGTGAAGCGCAGATAGGCGGTGACCAGGGCGCGGACTCCGGTGCGTGCGGTGCGCGCCCGGCTCAGCGCGGCGATCATCTCGTCGAACAGCTGCTCCATGCAGCGGGTGTACAGCGCGGCGGCGAGACCGTCGATGCTGCCGAAGTGGTGATAGAGGCTGCCGAGGCTGACGCCCCCCGCAGTGGTGACCGCGTTCACGGTGAATCCGGGCCGGCCCGACGTGGCGTACACCTCGAGGGCCGCGTCCAGGAGTCGGTCGGCGGTGGCTTCGCCGCGCTGCTGCTTAGGCGCCATAGCGCGCCGGGCCCGCTCTGCCCCTGTGCGTCATGGTGGGACCCTATCCCATCGTCCCGTCGAAACTAGAATATGTATCTAGAAAAGAACTCCACAATTAAGGTCGCGGCGCGGCCGACACGCCTGCGCCGCGGAGGTCGCGGGATCCGCCGCGTCGGATGACATGCTGAAACGATCAGGCTGGACCACGCGAAGGGCAAGTGCGACGTGCTGACCGTGCTGGTGCTGGCCGCCGATCACCGGGCCAGGGAGCTGATCCCGCAGATCGAGACCGTTTCCGGCGTGTACGTCATCTCCCAGACGGACGACAGCTTCCTCGCCCTGGCGCGGGCCCGCGCCCTGCTGCCCGACGTCCTGGTCATCGACCTCAGCGCCCGCTTCGCCGGAGACGCCGCCACGGTCATCGACCAGGCACGCCAACTCCGGCCGCCCAGCCACATCCTGGTCCACGAGGGCGACGCCGTGGTGGGGACCGTTTCGCCCGCCGGCGACGTCGGACCCGCCCCGGCCGCCTCTGCGCCGCCGGGCCTCGCACATGCGCTGGCACGCCTCGCCGCGGACGTGGCCCCACCGCTGTGACCCGGCCGGTGCGCCGGCCGCGCTACAGGTCCCCGACCCGCGCCGAGAGCCCGTAGTCCAGCTCGGAACCGTCGACCAGGAGCGCTTCGACGGTGCGGGTCGCGGGGTCGATGTCGGCCTCCATCCCGTCCCCCGTGTACCGGGGGAACCCGGACGCCCCGGTCTCGCCCGTGGCCACCACGACGGCCGAGCGCAGGGCGCCGCGGGCATCGGTCGTACTCGTGCCGTCCCCCGAGAACTCGGGGACCAGCAGGATCTCGAAACGCTGCGGGACAGTGTTCATGCACGTGACGGTAGACACGACTCGCGCACCACGCACGTCCACCGCTGCCGGTCGGCGCCGTACACGCCCCTCAGCCGAGGGTCATCTCGACCCGCAGCCGCGCCGCGGGCACGGCCTGCGCCGAGGGTTCGACACGGACCGTGGCCTCGGCCGTACCGGACGGACCCATGAGAGGGTCCGCCCGGCAGATGAGCGTGTACTCGCCCGCTGTGGGGGCGACGAGGGAGAACCGTCCCCCGGCGTCCGTCACGGCAGCGAGGTCCGGCAGGGGCTGGGGGCCGTCGGTGAACAGGACGTTGGCGCCCGGCACCGGGGTGCCCGAAATATCGCGGACGACGCCGGTGATCTCCACTGCCGAACTGCTGCCGTTCATCGGGGTGCGCTCACGCCTTCCAGGCCACGTAGTTGTTGTAGACCGGGGTGGTGAACCGGGTTCCCGAGTTCACCCGGGATCCGCCGTAGGCGTGGATGCCGAAGCCGTAGCGGCCGGTGCTGTCGATGCGGTAGACGGAGCTGCCGCTCTGTCCGCCCGCGGTGTCGATGTCGTAGTACACCTTGCGCGGGGCGACCGAGTCGATGCCGCGCGCCGCGTACCACTGCGTCCCGGACGGCTTGTCGCCCGGATAGCCGGAGATGTTGCCGGTGGTCTTGAGCAGGTCCGAGTCCGACCATACGCCGAAGCCGAACCAGCCCGTGGTGGAACCGATGTTGGAGGGCGTGATGATGGCGCCGTAGTCGAAGTTCTCGTCGCCGTTGCTCGTCCAGCCGGTCACGGAGCGGAAGCTCGTGCAGGTGATGCTGCCGTAGGGCAGCGAGGCCCCGTTGCGTCCCGGCATGACCTGGATGCTCTTCACCCAGCCGTCCCGGCCGGCCACGCCGCTGTTCTTGATGTAGACGACGTGCCCCGCCGTGGCGAGGGTGTGCGGTCCGAGGAGCCAGCCGGTGCCCTGGTAGAGGGCGTTGTCGCGGGCGGTGATCAGCAGGTAGCAGTGCACCCGCCACGGGTAGACGCTGGTGTTGGTGATCTGGATGCGGTCGTCGGGGCCGTGCACGGTCTCCGGAGCCAGCGGCGGCGGGCCGAACGAGGCCTCGCCGATGTCGGGGAGCGAGGCGGTCGGAGCCGTCCAGGCCTCCGGCGCGAAGTGCTCCGGGCGGCGGTAGTTCTCGACGTGCTCCAGGCCCTCACCCGTCGACTGCTGGGCCTGGCCCTCTGTCCCCTCGGAGGGCGGCTGCAGGATCGCTCCCTGCTCGGCGGCCAGGGTTACGGCTCCGTCGTCCGGTTCGTTCGTCACTGCGGTGTGTGGATCTTGCGCCATTCTGGATCACCCGGCTTCTCTCAGAGCTGCGATGTGATGCCTTGCAGGACGCCGCGGCCGCAACGTTTAAGGGTCGAGTCCTCTTCTTACTGCCGCCGGACAAGTGCCGCAATGAGCCTTTTGCGCCGACCGTCGCGCGTGCGCGTGTTCTTCCGCCCGGGGCGCGGAGTACGTCAACCGGACGGCTCCTGGGGCCCCTACGGCGCTCGGGACATCAGCTCGCCCCGCCGCCCCACGGGTGGTGGCCCCGGGGCAGGTCACAGCCGCCCCGGCCGGGCGCCCGCGCCCCGCACGCTGCGGGAGCGGGCGGGGCGCGGTGCCCTAATCACGTCGTTCGGCCCGCAGGCGTCAGGGGCGCGCGTAGGGCCGGGTCATGATCTCCATGTTGTGGCCGGACGGGTCGGCGAAGTACGCGCCCCGGCCACCGAACAGGCGGTTGATTTTGCCGGGTTCGGTGTGGCTGGGATCGGCGTAGTAGGTGACCCCCACCGCATCCAGGCGGTCGATCATGGTGTCGAACTGTTCGTCGGGCACGAGGAACGCGTAGTGCTGCGACTGGACCGGCTCCGTGCTCAGCTCGTAGTAGTCGAGCGTCACGCCGTTGCCGAGATCGACGGGCAGGAACGGCCCGAACGGGGCGCCGACCTCCAGGCCCAGGAGCACGGCGAGGAACTCGGCCGACAGCCGCCGGTCCTTGGCGTAGACGGCAGTGTGGTTCAACTGGACCGTGGCGACAGGCGCAGTGGGATCGTGCGGGGGCTGGGTGTGCTGCATGGGTGATGCCTCTTCCGGGTCTTGGATTGCGCTGAAAACGCGCCGCGCGGGGCGCGGGGAGCAAAGACGGAAGAGGGGACGGCGGGCCTCTGGCCCGCCTCGCGCTCACGCCGAGGCCGGATGCCTCACTCGTACGTGGCCCATGGCCGACCCGGCAGTCACCCGAGTGACCTTAGTGCGCGCCACGAGACCGGTGCAACGCCCTTTTGGCCGCGCCCGCGGCGCGACTCCCGGCATCAGCGGCAGGCGCCGTGGCACGCCACCGGCGGGCGGGCGTTAGCCTCGTCCTGGACGATCGGGCACTCGTCCGGGACCAGCGGGCAGCGAAGGGAGACGGGCGTGGCGGAGCAGCGGCGGCGTTCCCGGCGGCGGGGGCAGGGTGAGCTGGAGGCGCAGGTCCTCTCGGCCCTGCGTGAGGCACAAGGTCCCGCGACCGCGGGCTGGGTCCAGGAGCGGCTCGGCGGGGACCTCGCGTACACGACCGTCGTGACGATCCTGACCCGGCTCCTGGGCAAGGGCGCGGTGACCCGCGAGCGCGCGGGCCGCTCCTTCGCGTGGACGCCGGCGGCCGACGAGGCGGGCCTGGCGGCGCGCAAGATGCGCAAGGTGCTCGACGGCGAGCACGACCGGGAGGCGGTACTCGCCAGCTTCCTCACCGCGCTGCCACCGGGCGACGAGCGGCTGCTGCGTGAGCTCCTGGGGCAGGCCGAGACGGAGAAGGACGTCTGAACCGTCATGGGGATGTTCGTCCTTCTGCCGCTGGTGCTGCCCCTGACGGCCTGGCCCGTCGCCCGGCTCGCCGAGCAGCGCCTGCACCCGCGGACCGCCACCCGGCTGCTCACGACGGTCGCCGTCGTCATGGCGCTCGCCAGCACGCTGTGCCTGGGCCTGCTGATGGTCGTCGGCACGGCCCAGCTGCCCGGTAACCCGCTGCCGGACGGCTGGTCCGACCCCGAGGTGCGCGCGGCAGTGCCGTACGACGAGGTCGCCGGACGTCTCGCCATCCCCGGTCTGATCGCCGTGGCCGTGGCCTGCGGCAGGACCCTGTGGCGCCACCGCCAGGTGCGCCGCCGCGCCCACCGCGCGCTGGCCGGCCTGCCCGGCACCGCCGTCGCGGTCCTGCCCGACGACGTGCCCTACGCGTACGCGCTGCCCGGCGGAGCCCGCGACCGGGTCGTGGTCACCACGGCTCTCCTGGACTGCCTCGAACCCGCCGAGCGCCGCGCCCTGTTCGCCCACGAACGCGCCCACCTCGCGACCCGGCACCACCGCTACCTCCTCGCCGTACAGCTGGCCGCCCGCGCCAACCCCTTCCTCCGCCCGCTGCGCACGGCGGTGTCGTACACGACCGAGCGCTGGGCCGACGAGGACGCCGCCCACACCGTCGGCGACCGCAGAACCGTGGCCCGCGCGATCGGCAAGGCGGCCCTGCACTCCCGGGGCGCCCCGGCCCCGACCCTGGCGGGACTGGCCGCGCCGGGGCCCGTGCCCCGCCGGGTCGCGGCCCTCCTCGGCCCGGCTCCCGCGGGCCGCAGCTGGCCGTCCCTGTTCACCGCGGTGGGGCTCGCGTCGTGGGCGGCGGCAGCGGGCGCCGCGGCATCCGTCATGTCGTCGGCGAACTCCGCCGTGACGATGGTCCTCATCCTGCACGCGGCCACCCCGCTCTAGCGGAGCTGCTTTGCTGTTCCTTTACAGTGGGTGTAGAAGCACTACCGCTTCCATGCCACCGCCCTCGTACGACACTTCGTACGAGTACGAGAAGGAGCCACGGACCCGCAATGGGTGAGCCTCCCAGTACGAACCGTGCCATGTCCCGCCCGCCGGCAAAGCGCGAGGGGACGGGGGTGGCACGGTGACCGAGATCCTGCTTCTGCTGCTCGCCCTGCTCCTCACGCTCGCCTGCGCGCTGTTCGTGGCCGCCGAGTTCTCCCTGACCACCGTCGAGCGCGGTGACCTGGAGCGCGCCGCCGAGGCGGGGGAGCGAGGTGCCGAAGGCGCCCTGAAGGCCGTCCGGCGCCTCACCCTCCAGCTGTCCGGCGCCCAGCTCGGCATCACCGTCACGTCCCTGGTGATCGGCATGCTCGCCGAACCCTCCCTCGCGGCGCTCCTGCGCGGCCCCCTGGAAGCGGCCGGACTCGGCGGCGCGGCCCCGACCACGGCCACCCTGCTCGGCGTGGCGCTGTCCACCGTGATCCTGATGGTCGTCGGCGAGCTGGTGCCGAAGAACTGGGCGATCTCCCGGCCGCTGGCCGTCGCCAAGGTGGTGGCGGCTCCGCAGCGCGGCTTCACCACCGCCTTCGGCCCCTTCATCCGGCATCTGAACAACACCGCGAACCACGTCGTACGCCGCTTCGGCCTCGAGCCCGCCGAGGAGCTCGCCTCCGCGCGCACCCCCGAGGAGCTGGTCGCCCTCGCCCGGCGCTCGGCCGCCGAGGGCGCCCTGGAGGCGGACTCCGCCGAACTGTTCGTCCGCACCCTGCACTTGAGCGAACTGACCGCGGAGAACGTGATGACCCCGCGCGTCGACGTACGCGCCCTGGAGGCGCACGCCACGGCCGCCGACGCCGCGAACCTGACGCACGCCACGGGCCTGTCCCGCTTCCCCGTCTTCCGCGACAGCCTGGACGAGGTCATCGGCACCGTCCACATCCGCGACGTGCTGGCCCTGGCCCCCGAGCAGCGGCAGCTCACCCCGGTCACGGAGCTGGCCGCCGAGCCCCTCCTCGTGCCCGACAGCCTGCCCGCAGACCGGCTTCTGGAGCGGATGCGGGAGACCCGCACGATGGCCGTCGTCATCGACGAGTACGGCGGCACGGCCGGTGTCGCGACGGTGGAGGACATCGTCGAGGAGGTCGTCGGCGAGGTCCGCGACGAGCACGACCCCGTCGAGGTCCCCGACCTGCTGCCCGCCCAGGCGGACCAGGACGGCCGCACCGCCTGGGAGGCCGACGGCGGCGTCCGCATCGACCAGCTCGCCGCGATAGGGCTCACCGCGCCCGAAGGACCGTACGAGACCGTGGCCGGCCTGATCGCCACCCGGCTGACCCGCATCCCCGCCAAGGGCGACGCCGTCGACCTCGACGGCTGGCAGCTGGCCGTCCTGACGGTCGAGCACCACCGCGCCGACCGCATCCGCATCACCGAACCGGCACTCCAGGTGCCCCGCCAGGCCGTGGAAGAGGCACGATGACCACGCTCCAGCTCGCCATCGGCGCCCTGACCCTGCTCACCAACGCCTTCTTCGTCGGCGCCGAGTTCGCCCTGATCTCCGTACGCCGCAGCCAGATCGAACCCCGCGCGCAGGAAGGCGACAAGCGCGCCCGCATCACCCTGTGGGGCCTGCAGCACATCTCCGCGATGATGGCCACGGCCCAGCTCGGCATCACCGTCTCCTCGCTGGTGCTCGGCGCGGTCGCGGAACCCGCCATCGCGCACCTCCTGGAGCCCGCCTTCGAGGCGGTCCACATCCCGCACGCCCTCGTGCACCCGATCGCCTTCGTCATCGCCCTGACCGTGGCGACGTATCTGCACATGCTGATCGGCGAGATGATCCCCAAGAACATCGCGCTCGCCGCGCCCGCCAGGACCGCCCTGCTGCTCGGGCCGCCCCTGGTGGCCCTCACCCGCGCCCTCAAGCCGGTCGTCTTCGGCATCAACGCCTTCGCCAACACCCTGCTGAAGCTCCTGAAGGTCGAGCCGAAGGACGAGGTGGAGTCCGTCTACACGGACGACCAGCTCGCCCGCATGGTCGTCGACTCCAGCGCGGCCGGGCTCCTGACGGCGGCCGACGGCGAGCGGCTGCGCGACGCACTGGAGCTCGGCACCCGGCCGGTCGGCGAGATCCTCGTACCGACGGCCCAGATGCGCACCGTCGAGCACTCCGTCACCCCGGCGCGCCTGGAGCGGGTGGCCGCGGACGCGGGCTTCTCCCGCTTCCCGGTGACCGGACCCGACGGCACCCTGCTCGGCTACCTCCACATCAAGGACACCCTGGGCGCCACCGAGCGGGAGAAGCCGTTCCCGCGCAGCGCCCTGCACAAGGTCACGCGGGTGCACATCGACACCCCGCTCGACGACACCCTCACCGCGCTGCGGGCCGCGGGCAGTCACCTCGCCGCGGTCACCGGTGAGAGCGGCACGGTGCTCGGGTTCGTCACCATGGAGGACGTCCTGTCCGAGCTGGTCGGTCCCTCCCCGGCGGCGCTCGGCTGATCCGGCGGCGGCGTTCAGCCGATTCTCAGGTGGCGCGACTGTACGCGCGAGGGCTTCGGTGGCTAGGGTGCCCGTGATGTTCTACACAGGTGTAGCACCCGCATCCAACGTAAGACGCGCGACCGCGGGCCCGGGTTCCCCCGGGAGGTCCCGTGAGTGAGCCTGTCCGCGCGATGAACCAGGCAGGGGCGGTGCGCTCGCCCCTGCCCGCCGCGCGCAACGCACCCGCGGCGGCGCCTGCGGCCCCCACCGTGACGCCGCAGCCGCTGGTCAAGCGGCGGGACTCGTTCTTCGACAACGCGAAGTACCTGGCGATCGTGCTGGTCGCGATGGGCCATGCGTGGGAGCCGCTGCGCGGCGACAGCCGGGCGGCGGCCGCGCTCTACATCACCGTCTACAGCTTCCACATGCCGGCGTTCATCGTCATCTCCGGCTACTTCTCGCGGAGTTTCGACGCGAGCCCCGGCCGCCTCAAGCGCCTGGTGACGGGCATCGCGGTGCCGTACGTCATCTTCGAGGTCGCGTACACCTTCTTCAAGCGCTGGGCGGGCGACGACCCGACGTACCCGATCAGCCTGCTCGACCCCTGGTATCTCACCTGGTTCCTGGTCGCGCTCTTCGTCTGGCGGCTCACCACCCCGCTGTGGAAGGTGGTGCGCCGGCCCCTGCCGATCGCGCTCGCCATCGCCGTGCTCGCCTCCGTCTCGCCGGACATCGGCGACGACCTGGACCTGCAACGGGTGCTCCAGTTCCTGCCGTTCTTCGTCCTGGGCCTGTGCCTGAAGCCCGAGCACTTCCAGATCGTGCGCCGCCGGGAGGCCCGCATCCTCGCGCTGCCCGTCTTCGCGGGCGCCCTGCTGTTCGCCTACTGGGCGGCGCCGCGCATGAACGCCGCCTGGTTCTACCGCAGGGACAGCGCACAGGAGTTGGCGGCGCCCGGCTGGTACGGGGCGGTGATGACGCTCGGGATGTTCGGCTGCTCGATGGTCCTCGTCGCGTGCTTCTTCGCCTGGGTCCCCGGCCGCAGGCTCTGGTTCACGGCGCTCGGCGCGGGCACCCTCTACGGCTACCTGCTGCACGGCTTCATCGCCAAGGGCTCCCGCTTCTGGGACTGGTACGAACTGGACTGGCTGCACACACCGCTCGGCGAGATCACGGTCACGCTCGGCGCCGCGACCCTCATCACCGTGCTCTGCACCCCACCGGTGCAGCGGCTCTTCCGGTTCGCGATGGAGCCCGACATGGAGTGGGCGTTCAAGAAGGACGCCAAAGCGGTGGCCCGCGGGCGGGGCGCGCACAGACGCTGAAGGGCCCCTCCCGGACCCGCCGGTAGACGGAGGGGGCCAGCCCCGTCTCCCGGCGCATCAGGAGGCGCAGATGGGCGGCGATGCCCGCGGCGGTGAGGATGTCGCCGCCGTCGACGAAGGGCACGTCCGGTTCGGGCGCGGCACGGAACACGAGCCGTCGACGCGGCGACGGGGCACGGTCTCGATCTTCGAGTGCGCCCCTGCGACCCGCCGACCTCCTGGGCAACGACACGTGACAGCGGTATGCCAGGTGTTGACCCGTCAACCACGAGAGGTGGGGTCAGCCATGTGGACCGCTGGATTCTGGAAGGCCACCGCGGAGCGCGCGCTCCGTACCTTCGCACAGTCGCTCGCCGCCGTCCTGGTCGCCGGGGCGACGACCCTTCTGGACGTGGAGTGGAAGGCGGCGCTCGCCACCGCGGGGATGGCGACGCTGCTCGCCGTCCTCACGGCGGTCGGGGCCGCGAACGTCGGGGCACGCGGGCCCGGCATCACGGAGACGCCCAGTGCCGCCCACCGCCGTCGGGCCCTGCCCTGACCTGCCCCACCTACGGCCGGACCACCCGTCCGGCCTCCACCGAAAGCCGGTCGCCCCGGAACCGCTCCCGCAGCCTCCGGTCGTGCGACACCACGACCAGCGTGCCCCGGTAACCCGCGAGCGCCGCGTCGAGCTCCTCGACCAGGGCGGGGGAGAGGTGGTTCGTCGGCTCGTCCAGCAGGAGGAGGTCGGCCGGGCGCGTCACCAGGCGCGCGAGGGCCAGGCGGCGGCGCTGGCCCACCGAGAGCCCCTTCACCGGCACCACCAGGTCCTCCTCGCGGAAGAGGCCCAGGGCCAGGAGCGCCGGGGCGTGGTCCTCGGGGAGTCCGGCGAGCCCCGCCGCGAAGGCGTCGAGCAGCGGCCTCGCCGTGTCCTCGTAGGTGAGGTACGCGATCTCCTGCGGCAAATAGCCGATGCGGGCGGGGAGTTGGGCCTCCCCGCGGTCCGGGGTCAGGGCCCCCGCGAGGACGCCGAGCAGCGTCGACTTGCCCGCGCCGTTCACCCCGGTCACCAGCGTGCGCGAACCCGGGTCGAGCAGCAGGCGGTCGACGGCCAGGCGCTCGCCCACGCGGATGCCGTCCAGCAGGACCGGCCGTACGAAGGGGTGGTCGCCGCCCTCGATGCCCTCACCGGCCGTGAAGTGCAGGGGGTCGGGCGGGCGCGGCACCGGCTCCGCGCGCAGTCTGCGCAGCCGCTCGCGCGCATTGCGCACGATGCCGGAGAGCTGGCCCTCCACGGACCGGTTGTTGCTCGCGAAACGCGGGCTCTCGCTCATCCGCCAGCCGACCGCGAGCCGTTTGCTGCCGCCCTCGGCGAGCCGCTCCTGGCGTTCGACCTCCTCGCTCCACTCGCGGTAGCGCTCCTCCCAGCGGCGCCGGGCCGTGGCCCGCTGCTCCAGATAGCCGTGCCAGCCGCCGCCGAAGCGGGCCACCGATCCGCGGTCGCCGTCGACCTCGACGATCACCTCGGCGACCCGGTCGAGGAAGACCCGGTCGTGGGTGACGGCGACGACCGTGCCCCGGTGTGCGCGCAGCCGCTCCTCGAGCCAGCCGAGCGCGTGGTCGTCCAGGTGGTTCGTCGGCTCGTCCAGGAGGAGCAGTTCGGGCTGCGGGGCCAGGACGCAGGCGAGCGCCAGACGCGCGGCCTCGCCGCCGGAGAGCGATCCCAGCGTGCGGGAGCGCGCCAGGTGCGGCACGCCGAGACCGTGCAGGGCCGCCTCGATGCGCGCGTCGGCGCGGTAGCCGTCGCGTGCCTCGAATGCGGCGACGAGGTCTCCGTACGCGGCGAGTCCGGCGGGACCCGCCGAGCCGAGCGCGTCCTCCGCCTCGCGGATCCGCCGCTCCAGATCCCGCAGCTCGGCGAGCGCGTCGTCCACCGCGTCCTGCACGGTGGCGTGCGGCGGCAGGGCCAGGGTCTGCGCGAGATACCCGGCGCCGCCGTCCGAGACGACGGCCACCTCGCCCTCGGCGGGCGTGAACTCGCCCGCCATCAGGCGCAGGAGCGTCGACTTCCCCGACCCGTTCTCCCCGATGACGCACGCCTTCTCGCCGGGCCGCACGGACAGGGAGACCCGTTCGAGTACCGGGCGCTCCGGATATCCGTACGACACGTCGCGCAGGACGAGTTGACTCACGGTGCGCATCCCCCTCGCATCAGACGGGCCGGCCGGATTCAGACGGGCTGACCGAACAGCTCCCGCAGGACGTCCTCCATGGTGACCATGCCGGCCAGCCTGCCGTCAGAGCCGAGCACCGCCGCCACATGCGTACGGCTGCCGCGCATCGCGGTCAGCACGTCGTCCAGCGGCGTGACCTCCCGGACCTGGGCGATCTTGCGCATGTCCGGCACCCGGAACGGCAGATCGCGCGGCATCCGGTCGAGCGCGTCCTTGACGTGCAGATAGCCGACGATGCGACGGCCGTCGTCCACGACGGGGAAGCGCGAGAAACCGGACTCCGCCGAGAGCCGCTCCAGCTCCTCGGGCGTCACGCCCACGCGGGCGTAGACCACGCTCTCCAGCGGGAGCACCACATCCCTGACGGGGCGGCGGCCCAGTTCGAGGGCGTCGTGCAGCCGCTCCTGGGCGCGGTCGTCGATCAGACCCGCCTCGCTGGAGTCCTTGACCATCCGGGCGAGTTCGTCGTCGGAGAAGGACGCGCTCACCTCGTCCTTCGCCTCGACCCTGAGCAGTTTCAGGAGGCCGTTGGCGAACGCGTTGATCGCGAAGATGACCGGGCGCAGCCCCCGCGCGATCGCGACGAGCGGCGGACCGAGCAGCAGCGCCGTACGCACCGGCTCGGCCAGCGAGATGTTCTTGGGGATCATCTCGCCGAGCAGCATGTGCAGATATGTCGCCACCGTCAGGGCGATGACGAACGAGATCGGGTGGACCAGGCCGTGCGGCACCCCGACCCCGTCGAACAGCGGCTCCAGGAGATGCGCGATCGCGGGCTCGGCGACGATGCCGAGCACCAGCGTGCACAGCGTGATGCCCAGCTGCGCGGCGGCGAGCAGCGCGGACACGTGCTGCAGGCCCCACATCACGCTCTTGGCACGCCGGTCGCCGTCCTCGGCGTGCGGTTCGATCTGGCTCCTGCGTACGGAGATGAGGGCGAACTCGGCGCCCACGAAGAAGCCGTTGACCACGAGGGTCGCAAGGCCGATCAGCAACTGGACGGCGATCATCGCTCCTCCTCCTGGTGGTCGTCGTGCAGGGGTGCGTGCAGCAGGACCCGGGCCGCGCGGCGGCCCCGGGCGTCCACGACGTCGAGCCGCCAGCCGCCCACGTCGAGGCTGTCGCCCTCGGCGGGGATGCGGCCGAGCTCGGTCGCGACGAGTCCGGCGAGCGTTTCGTACGGCCCGTCCGGTGCGCGCAGGCCGACGCGGGCCAGCTGGTCGGTGCGGGCCGCGCCGTCGGCGGAGTATCGCGTGCGTCCGTCGTCGTCCGTGCCGTCGGCGGCGATGTCGGAGGTCTCGTGCGGGTCGTGCTCGTCCCGCACTTCGCCGACGACCTCCTCGACGATGTCCTCCAGGGTCGCGACGCCGGCCGTGCCGCCGTACTCGTCGATGACCACGGCCATCGTGCGCTTGCCGGAGAGCCGGTCGAGCAGGCGGTCGACGGTCAGCGTCTCCGGTACGAGGAGGGGCTCGCGCATCAGCTCGGCGACGGGGTAGCGGGCCCTGCGCTCGGCGGGGATCGCGAGGACGTCCTTGATGTGCGCGACGCCGACGACCGAGTCCAGGTTGCCGCGGTAGACGGGGAAGCGGGACAGGCCCGTCGCCCGGGTGGCGTTCGCGACGTCCTCGCAGGTGGCGAGGACGTCCAGGGCCATCACCTGGACGCGCGGCGTCATCACGTTCTCCGCGGTGAGGTCGGCGAGGTTCAGGGTGCGCACGAACAGCTCGGCGGTGTCCGCCTCCAGGGAGCCCTCCTTGGCGGAGTGCCGGGCGAGCGCCACCAGCTCCTTGGGGCTGCGCGCGGAGGCGAGCTCCTCGGTGGGCTGGATGCCGAAGCGGCGTACGGAACGGTTCGCGGTGTTGTTCAGATGCGCGATGAAGGGGCGGAACAGGGAGCTGAACAGGCGCTGCGGTGTCGCCACCCGTTTGGCGACGGCCAGCGGCGAGGAGATCGCCCAGTTCTTGGGGACCAGCTCGCCGACGACCATCAGGAAGACCGTCGACAGGGCCGTGCCGATGACCAGGGCCACCGAAGAGGCCGCCGAGGAGGGGATGCCCAGGGAGCGCAGCGGCCCCGAGATCAGCTTGGCGATGGAGGATTCGGAGAGCATGCCGACGACCAGATTGGTGACGGTGATGCCCAGCTGGGCCCCGGAGAGCTGGAAGGTGAGGTTCTTGACCGCCTTGAGGGCGCCGGCCGCGCCGCGCTCGCCGCGTTCGGCGGCGCGCTCCAGCTCGCTGCGCTCGACCGTCGTGAGCGAGAACTCCGCCGCGACGAAGACACCGCAGGCAAGCGAGAGCAGCACCGCCACAAGGAGCAGAAGCACTTCGGTCATCGGGTCACCTCCGTCCCATGATCGGGCAGGGACCGGGGGAATGCGCGATGTCGGGTACTGGGAGGCTCGCCCATGGGCGGACGCTCACACCTTTCGTTGATGTTCGAGTGGTCCGTCCATTTTAAAGGACCAGCAAAGCCCACTCCTGCTGACCGTCCGCGAGTACCCCGACCCCGGCCGCTCAGTCGGCGAGGTGCTTGACCCAGCGGCTCCACTGCGGCTGGGGCGCGTAGCCCGCGGCATGCCACGCGTGGTGGGCCTGCTCGTTGCGGTTCAGCACCATGGCGTCACCCCGGCGCCCGCCGAGCCCCAGGAAACGCTCCTCGGCCGCGGCGAGCAGTGCCGAGCCGATGCCCTGGCGGCGGTGGTCCGGGTGCACGGCCAGCCGGTACAGATGGCACCGCCAGCCGTCGAAGCCCGCTATCGCGGTCCCGGCGAGCCGGCCGTCGCGCTCCGCGAGCAGCAGGGCGTCGGGGTCCCGTGCGACGAGGCGGGCCACTCCCTCCCGGTCGTCGCTGATGCTCGTCCCCTCCGCGGCGTCGCGCCAGAACCGCAGCACGGTGTCGATGTCGGAAGGGGTCGCGCGGCGGATGTGGAGATCACTCATGGGGAGATGAAAGCAGTGCGGCTGCCTCTCCGGCGAGCGATAAAAACTTTTTCTAGAAAAAGACTCTAGAAAGGGCGTTGGTTGGGTCAGAATCTCACTCATGGTCAATCGTGAGCCCGAGCAGCCGGTGCACCGGCCGGTGCCCGGCAATCCCTATGCCCAGCCGCCACCCTCCACGGGTACCGAACGCAGGCTGGGTGTCGCCCTCGCCGCCGGCGCCCTCGCCCTGGCCCTGATCGGTGTGGGCGTCTACGCCGTCACACAGGGAGATGCGGACGGGGGCGGGAACGGTTCCCGTGAGCCCGTCGCCGGGCAGACACGGCAATCGCCGGACGGCGGGCGGGAGTCGGCAGGCTCGGACCGGGACGGCGACGCGAAGGACGACGGGCAGGCCGCCGTGATCGACGTCAACGCGGGGCGCAAGCCCGGTGAGGCCAAGGCCTGGCTCGCCATGAACGACATCGAGCTGCCGGGCAAGGGCGCACAGCTCCTGGACCTCTGGCACGTACCGGGGATCGTGGCCCAGGCCGAGTACGACGAGGTCACCGGCTACCGGACCGACGACGGCTCGAAGGCATGGTCGGTGCCGGTGCCCGGAACGGTGTGCGACACCCCGGTCAACCCCACACCGGACGGCAAGGTCGTCGTCGTCTACACGAAGCGGAAGTCCGAGCGGAACACGGAGTGCGACCAGCTGCGGATGATCGACCTGAAGACCGGCAAGAAGGGCTGGCACAAGGAGCTCGTCGACCACGGCTTCTGGGACGACACCAGCATGACCCACGTCTCCATCACGGGCAGCACCGTCATGGTCGACCAGAGCGCCACCATGCGCGCCTACCGGATCGGCGACGGCAAGCGGCTGTTCACGACGGAGCGGGAGCGAAAGGGCGGCTGCTCCCTCGACGGCGTCGCGGGAGGCTCACGGCTGCTCCAGGTGGAGTCCTGCGCGCCGGGCAGCCCCGGCACGCACGGCCGCCTCAAGCGGCTCGACCCCCGCACCGGCGACGTCAAGTGGAACTACCGCACGAAGAAGGGCTGGAACATCCGGAAGGTCTACTCCGTGGACCCCGCCGTGGTCGCCGTACAGAACCGCGAAGAGATGGAGAAGTGGGCCGTGGTCGCCGTCGACGACAAGGGGCGTCAGCGCTCCTGGATCAGCGCCGACAAGGGCCCGCACGCGTTCGAGATGTGCGCGGGGGCGGGCGACTCCGGCGAGGGCGTGCAGAACTGCCCCGGGGCCGCCGTCGTCGCGGACACGTTCTATCTGGCGAGCGAGCCCAAGGACGGCGTCCTTGGGCCCAACAAGATCGTCGCCTTCGATCTGCGTACGGGAAAGCCCAAGTGGACCGGTGCGGTCGAGGGCGGGCGGCAGATCACGCCGGTGGCGGTGGCACCCGGGTCCTCGGGAGCCGACCGGCCCGGGGTGATCGCCTACGCGCGGGCGCAGGACGGCAAGAGCGGGCAGACCGTGCGGTTCGGCCGCGGTGGCGGCAAGCCGGACGTGCTGCTGCGCCACACCTCGTCGGCCCAGGAGATGGAAGCCGCTATGTTCGCCGGGAACACGCTGTACGCCGACGGCCGGTTCTTCGTCACTCCCACGCGCCTGGACGGCAAGGCGCACGGCGGCAAGGGCGAGGAGGGCAACGCCCGCATGCTCGCCTTCGCCCGGTGAGGCCCCGCACCGGGCGCCCCCGTGCCCCCACAGGCGGCCGGGCCCAGGCCCCGACCTCGCAGCAGACCCCACCCGTCCCAGCCGTGGAGCCACGATGACGCAGCCCTCCCCGCCGCCCGAGCAGTCCCCGCAAGGCCCTCAGCCTCCCCCGGGCGCCTTCGGCCCGCCCCCGCACGGCGCCTTCGGCCCGCCCCAGCAGGGGCAGAGCCCCGGCTTCGGCCCGCCCGTCGCCCCGCCGCCCAGCGGCTTCGGCCCGCATCAGGTCTACCGGCCGATACCGGCGCCCACCCCACCACCGGGCGGCGGAGGAAGACGGCCGGGGCGCCGCACCGCGATCGTCGTCTCCGTCGTCGCCGCGGTCGCCCTGATCATCGGCGGCGGAGTCTGGTACGTCGCCTTCTCCGGCGACGGCTCGAAGGACGGCAAGGACACGACCGCGGCCAAGCCGGCCGGCGACAGCGCGAAGCCCGCGTACGCGAAGCCCGAGGAGAAGCCGCCGGCCGACCCCAAGGCCTTCTTCAAGGGGAAGGGCGTGCAGCCCGAGCTGCCCAAGGGGGAGAGCACCTGGCAGGTCAAGGGGTCCTGGCTGACCGACAAGGTGTTCGTCAAGGCCTCGGTCGACAAGCTGGTGGGGCTCGACGCCACCACGGGCGCCGACGTGTGGACCCTGCCCAAGCCCGGCATGGCGTGCGCGGGCTCCCCGGACGTCGGCAAGGGGGGCATCGCCGTGGTCGTCACGGGGGCCAAGGTCCACGACGAGCGCGGCTTCCGGGCCCCGTGCACCGAGGTCACCGCGTTCGACGTCGAGCGGGGCAAGAAGCTCTGGACCAAGTCGATCACCATCGGCTACCAGAAGGAGAAGACGGCGTTCAACCAGGTCACCATCAGCGGGGACACGGTCGCCGTCGGAGGCCTCTACGGCGGCGCGGCGTTCGATCTGCGCAGCGGCGACGTCCTGTGGGAGCCGAAGCAGGGGGACAAGTGCCGCGACGTCGGTTACGGAGGCGGCGAGCGTCTTGTGGCGGTCCGCTCCTGCGGCGACTACGGGTCGGAGCGGTTCACGGTCCAGCTCCTGGACCCGGCCACCGGGAAGTCGAAGTGGACCCACAAGCTGCCCGAGGGCGTCCACGCCCCCAGCGTGGTCTCCACCCAGCCGGTGGTGGTCGCCCTCGACTCCGGTGAGGTCAGCGCGTCCGGCGCCACGGACGTCTTCTCGCTCGACGAGAAGGGCGAGCGGCGTACGAGGATCTCGCTGCCGGACGACAAGTACCTGCACGAGTGCGGCACCGCCTCCATCGTCCAGGACTGCCGGGGCATCGTGGCGGGCAACGACAAGCTCTACGTCCCCACCGAGCAGCGTGACGGGGCGAAGGAGTACTCGTCGACGAACGACATCGTGGTCTTCTCCCTGGCCACCGGAAAGACCACGGGGGAGCGGGTCGAGGCGGGCGACAGCTCGCCCATCTTCCCGATCCGCATGGACGGCGGGAACGTCCTCGTCTACAAGAGCTCCCCGTTCACGCAGGTGGTCTCCCTCGACGGCAAAACGCTGAAGAAGGAGACGGTGCTCCTCGACGCGGGCACCCGGCCGAGCACGCTGTCGCCCCTGCGGTCCGAACTGCTCTACCGCCACAACAAGCTGTACCTCAGCTCCGACCTGCTGGGCCGCCCGTCGACGAAGGGCAAGGCGACGGTGATGATGTACGGCTTCGCCGCCAAGTAGCGGGCCGGGCGTTCACTCGCCGCCGAGTTCCTCGACGACCGGACCGAACGCCTCGAAGTACGGTTCGAGGACGGTGATGTACGAGAAGCCGTACCGCTCCCGCTGGGCGCGCAACTGGTCGGCGATCTGCCGGGCGGTGCCGAGCAGCAGGAGCGGCAGGTCGAGCGCCGCGTCCTCGGTGAGCCCCGGAATGTGTTCGAGGACCGGCCGGATCGCCGCCCGGCGGTCGCCGGTCACCTCGACCAGCTGGATCAGCAGGTTCAGCTCGGCCGGTGCGCAGCGTCCCGCGGCGAAGCGCCGGTAGGCGGCGACCCGTTCGTCCAGTTCCCCGGGCGTCAGGTGGCTCATCTTGCCGCTGCTGTCGCCCGGGGCCGCCTTCGCGCCGGTGAACGCCGCGATGTCGGCGTGCTCGGCGGTGAGCCTCAGCATGCGGTCGCCGTTGCCGCCGACGAGGAGCGGTGGGCGGGGCTTCCGCAGCGGCCGCGGCAGATGCTCCTCCGAGCCGAGGAGCTTGTCCAACTCCTCTATGGTGCGCCGCAGATGGTCCACGCGCTCACCGGGCGTGCCCCAGGGCAGGCCGGCCGCGTCGTGCTCCGGTTTCACGTAGCCCGTGCCGAGTCCCAGCTCGAAGCGCCCGCCCGTGAGCGCGTCCGTGGTCGCCACCTCACGGGCGAGCAGCATGGGGTTCCAGAATCCGGTCGACCACCGAGGGGAACGGAGCGGGCATGCCGAGATGGTCGGCGACCAGGATGACGTCATAGCCGAGCGCCTCTGCCTTGCGGCACTTCGCGCGCCACTCGTCGCCGGTGGAAGGGGTGACCATGTTGACCCCGAAGCGGAACGGGCGGGCCATCAACGCTCCTCAAGAATATGGACAGTTGGACAGGTCCGCCGCAGTCCATCACTCGTGCGCGATGGCCGCCAGCACATTCATGCGCGAGGCGCGCAGCGCGGGCAGCAGCGCCGCGGCCAGGCCCACGAGCACCGAACCGATCAGCACCGCGATCACCGTCGTCCAGGGGATCGCGAACGCCGTCATGCCCTGGAGGGCGAGCACCTGCTGCGCCGCCAGGCCCCACACCAGGCCGAGCGCGAGCCCGAGCAGCGCGCCGAACACCGCGATCACCACCGACTCCAGACGGATCATCCGGCGCAGCTGCCGCCGGGCGAGCCCGATGGCGCGCAGCAGGCCGATCTCGCGGGTGCGCTCGACGACGGAGAGGGCCAGGGTGTTGATCACGCCGAGGACCGCGATGATGATCGCCAGGCCGAGCAGCGCGTAGACCAGGTAGAGCATCACGGCGATCTGCTCGCGGATCAGTTCCTTGTAGTCGGCCTGGTCGCGGACCTGCACCTGCGGGTAGGGGTCGAGTGTCTTCTCCAGGCGGTCGCGCAGCGTGTCGGCGTCCGTGCCCGAGGCCGCGTTCACGTACAGCGCGGAGTCCTGGCCGCCCGGCACGAACTCCTCGACCGTCTCCATGCCGAAGAAGATCCCGCCCTCGACGCCGAACCCCTCGGCTCCGGGCTGGTCGGTGAGCGCGCCCACCGTCAGCTCCGTCTTGCGCCCGCCCTGGAACTCCACCCGCAGCTTCGAGCCCGTCCGCGCCTTGTGGTCCCGCGCGAAGTCCCGCTGCATGGCGATGCTTCCGGGCGCGAGCGCCCGCGAGGTGTTCCCCGAGACATAGGTGACGCGGGCGACGTCGTCGAGGCGCGGGTCGTAGCCCGCAGCGGTCGTCTCCACGCTCTTGCCGTCCGGCATGGACACCTTGACGGGCGCGAACCGCTGGCGCACGACGAGCCCGGCGCCCTCGGTGTCCCGCACCTTCTCGGTGATCTCCTGCGAGAACGGCATGAAGTTGCTGTTCTGTACGACGAAGTCGGCGCCCAGCGTCTTGTCGATCTGCTCGTCGAACGACTTGGTCATCGACGCGCTCGCCACCGACATGCCGCTCACCAGCGCGAGGCCCACCATCAGCGCGGCGGCCGTGGCGCCCGTGCGGCGCGGGTTGCGCAGCGCGTTGCGCTGGCTCATCCGGCCGACCGAGCCGAACAGGGCGGGGAACGCGCCGCCGAGCACCCGGATCACCGGGCGGACCAGGAGCGGTCCCGCGATCACGGTGGCGATCAGGGTGAGGACGAGGCCCAGTCCCAGCAGCGACGCGGCCGACGAGGTCTTCTCCGCGGTGGCGCAGCCCACGAGCGCCGCCGCGCCGGCCGCCCCGACGGTCAGGCCGACGGCAGCGCGGATCTTCAACGGCCGCCCCACGCCCGCGATCTCCGCGTCGGCGAGCGCGGCCATCGGCGAGACGTGCGCGGCACGCCGGGCCGGGAGATACGCCGCGACGAACGTGACGCCGACCCCGACGACGTACGAGGCGACCGGAGTTCCCCACCCGATGACCATCTCGGTGGACTTCAGGTTCATCCCGAACAGGCCCATCAGCTCGATGAGCCCGGCCGCGAGCCCGATCCCCGCCGCGAGACCGACCGTGGAGCCGACCACGCCGAGCAGCACCGCCTCGGTGAGCACGGAGCGGCGGACCTGCCTGCGGTCGGCGCCGAGCGCCCGCAGCAGGCCCAGTTCGCGGGTGCGCTGCGCGATCAGCATCGAGAAGGTGTTGACGATCAGGAAGATGCCGACCAGGACGGCGATCCCGGCGAAGCCGAGCATCACGTACTTGATGACGTCCAGGAATCCGCCGAGTTCGGACGCCGCCGAATCGGCCTGTTCGTCGGCGGTCTTGAGGTCGTAGCCCGAGCCCAGTTCGGCAGCGATACGGCGCTTGAGACCGGTGTCGCTCACGCCGGGGGCGGCGTCCACCGAGATGCCCGTCGCCGCGTCCTTGTTGCCCAGGAGCTCACGCTGGGCGGTCGCGGTGTCCAGGAAGACCAGCGCGGCGCCGGGGTTGGTGGTGGTGAAGGTGACGATGCCGACGACCTCGACCTCGAAGGAGCCGGGCGCGGCGAGCACCGTGAGGGTGTCGCCGATCCCCACGTCCTTCTTGTCGGCCGTGTCCTTGTCGAGCAGCGCTTGGTCCTTGCCGCGCGGGGCGTGCCCCGAGGTCAGCTCGACGGGGCTGCGGTCGGTGGCGTACCAGTTGGTGGCGATGGTGGGGGCGCCGGTGGTGGAACCCACCGGGTCGTTCTCGCTGTCGACGATCGTGATGTTCTCGACGGCCGCGTCGACCCGCGTCCTGGCGACCCCGTCGATCCCGGCGACGCGGTCGGCGAGCTTGGCGGGGATCGTCGGCGTCTGGCCGGAGGGCACCGCCTCGTCGAGGTTCTCCTTCGGCTCGACGGTCACGTCGGCGGACGTCGAGGCGAAAAGCCGGTCGAAGGTGCGGGCCACCGTGTCGGAGAAGATGAGGCTGCCCGCGACGAACGCCACCGAGAGGATCACAGCGAGCGCGGAGAGCAGCAGCCTGCCCTTGTGTGCGAGGAAGCTCCTGAGCGTCGCCTTCAGCATGGCCGCGGGCCGCCTCAGTCCCGGTCCGGCTTGCCGTCGGCGCCTTCGGCTTCGGTATGGCTCTCCTGACGGCTCTCCTGCGGCAGCGCGTGCATCGCGTCGAACCGCTTGAGGCGTTCGAGGACCGACTCCGCCGTCGGGTGCGGCATCTCGTCGACGATGCGGCCGTCCGCGAGGAAGAGCACCAGGTCGGCGTGGGCGGCGGCGCCCGGGTCATGGGTGACCATGACGACCGTCTGCTCCAGCTTGTCGACGGCCTTGCGCAGGAAGCCGAGCACTTCGAGGCCCGCGCGTGAGTCGAGGTTGCCGGTCGGCTCGTCCGCGAAGATCAGTTCGGGGCGCGAAGCGAGCGCCCGCGCGCAGGCCACCCGCTGCTGCTGGCCGCCGGAGAGCTGGGCGGGCCGGTGCCTCAGGCGGTCGCGCAGGCCGAGCGTCTCGATCACGTGGTCCAGCCACGCGCGGTCGGGGCGCTGGCCCGCGATGTCCATCGGCAGCGTGATGTTCTCGACGGCGTTCAGGGTGGGGATGAGGTTGAAGGACTGGAACATGAACCCGATGCGGTCCCGCCGCAGCCGCGTCAGCTCCCGTTCCTTGAGCCCGGTGATCTCGGTGTCGCCGAGCCACACCTGGCCCGCGGAGACGTTGTCGAGCCCGGCCAGCAGATGCATGAGCGTGGACTTGCCCGAACCGGACGGGCCCATGACCGCCGTGAAACGGCCGCGCGCGATGTCCACGTCCACCGAGTCGAGAGCGAGTACGGCCGTCTCACCGGAGCCGTACGCCTTGGTCAGACCGCGTGCGCGTGCGGCGGCCCCGGCGGGCTCCGCACGTCCTGTGGCCGGTGCCGAAGCAGGTGTGGACAAGGCCGCCTCCTGGGTCGTGGCCGTTCCAACTCCCGTAATCCTGCCGAGAGTAGAGGGTCGGGGCGGGTGCCGGTATCCCTCCAAGGTCGTGAACCGGATACGCATGTAAGGGGCACTGGTGCAAGGGACGCCGGCCGGGCTCCCCGAGTGCGCCCCCGTGCCCTCGCACGCCCCCTTGTCGGTGCTAGCGCCGCGGCGCTAGCTTGAAGGCATGGCGAAGACCCAGCTGAACGTGCGGGTGGACGAAGGCACCGCTCGGGCGGCGCGTGAGCGTGCGCTGGCCCGCGGGATGAGCGTCAACCGCTACATCGAGGAACTGGTCAAACAGGACGCCGGCGAGGTCGGACACACCTTCGTCGAGGCCGCCGCCGACTTTATGAAGCAGTACGAATCCGTCTTCGCCGAAGAGTTCGGTCCCGAGCGCGAGGGTCGTCGTTAGCCCTTGAACCTCAGAATCGATCTTGCCTGGCTGTTGATGATCGCCGAACACAAGACGCCCGGAGACCCGCAGGTCACCGACTGGGGTGCCCTGGTGGCCGCCGTCAGCCGGCACGAGGCGGAGATCTTCGGTGTGCCCGTCTACGAGAGTCCGCACGACCGCGCCGCCGCCCTGCTCCAGGTGCTTCTGCACATCCCCGCCCTGGAGCGCTCCAACGCGCTCTTCGCCTCGTCCGCCGCCTACGCCTATCTCGTCGCCAGCGGAATGAAGGTCGTCACCTCGCCCGAGCAGGTGCGCGAACTGGCCCGCCTGGTGAAGGAGGACGGGGCGAGCGTGGGGGCCATCGCGGACGAGCTGCGCAAGTGGAGCCTGTAGCGGTTCTCGCGACCGGCTCTGTTCGGTCCGCTCTTGTAGCCGGTTCGGCTGAACTCCAGTCCTCAGGAGGTCAGTTCACGCGTCGTCGATCATGCGGCGGGGATAGGTTCGGCGGGAGAGAGCCGCACTTCAGGAGGACGCTCATGCCCGCCGCCATCCAACCGATGATCATCACCCCGGATCTCGACCGCCTGCTGCGGTTCTACCAGCAGCTGCTCGGCGCCGAGGAGGTGTCGAGGACGCCGGAGGAGGGGCCCGCGTTCTTCGTGGACCTGCGCATCGGCGACTGCGAACTCGGCGTCGTCTCGGACACGACCGTGCCGCTCGACACGCCGCAGCGGATTCTGCTGAGCGTGGCGGTCGAAGCGGTGGACGACCTCCTCGAGCGCGTCGACTCCCTCGGCGGTGAGACGCTCGGTCCTGCCAACGACATGCCGTGGGGGCAGCGCGTCGCGCACATCAAGGATCCTGACGGCAACGCGGTCAACCTCACGCAGCTGATCTGACGCCGGTCCGTGGCGCCGGGCGCCGGACGGGTCAGTCCTTCTCCGGCCGCCGTGCCGTGCCGAGCACGCAGTACGAAGAGGGCAGCCGCGGACCTTTAGCGGGCACCAACAGCCGCCGGTACGGCCCGAGTTCGAATCCCGCGGCACGCAGGGCGCCCACCGTGTCCCGCGCGACGTGACAGCCGCCGAAGAGCAGTGGCCAGAGCGTGCGGTCCAGGGCGCGCTGCGCGGTCGCCATCCCCGCGCCCGGAGCCACGCCGTGCTCGAAGAACCGCAGCTCGCCGCCGGGCCGCAGGACGCGACGCAGCTCGCCGAGCGCACGGGGGACGTCGCGCACGCTGCACAGCACCAGCGAGGCCACGGCGCCGTCGAAGGCCTCGCTCTTGACGGGCAGCGCCTCGGCCGCGCCGGGCACGACATCGACCGGTACGTCGGCCCGCACGGCCGCGGAGGCGGCCAAGTGCCGCAGGATGCGCTCCGGTTCGATGGCGACGACCTCGGAGACCCTTCCCGGATAGTGCGCGAAGTTCAGGCCGTTGCCCGCGCCGACCTCGATCACACGACCGGAGAGACCGGCGAGCAGCTCCTTGCGGTACGTCGCGATCACGCGCTCGGCGGCCACGCTCTGGCGGGCGTAGAACCTGGCGAAAACAGGATGGTGCACGGCGTCCCGGGACGCGGCTTTGGCAGAGCGAGGTGACATGGGCCCTCCTCGGCGGGGCGAGCGGATACCGCAATGGTGCCCAGGCGGCGCCGCTTTTCCCCATAGGGACGCCGACGAGTCGCCCCGGCGGCGACGGGGCGATGCGGGTGCTCGGGGAGGGGCGTCAGGGGCGGGCCGGAGGCGGGGACGGGGGAGAGGGCGGGGGGGGAGGGCGGGGGAGAGAGGGCGGACGCGGCCTGAGCCGCCCCGGCGCCGAGGGACCCCACCTGACCCCATCTGACGCTGCCGTGCGCCCGTACGGCGGGGGTGCCCGCGTACCGCTGCCGCCACCCGCATCCGGGGCGGAGAGCTGAGGCAGGACAGGCCAGCCTCAGCTCTCCGCCCCGAGAGCTCTCCGCCCCGAGCCGCGAATCCGGCCACCGCAGCCCAGCGGTTGCCGTGGCACCGCAGATGACCCATGTGCCGTCTGTCGCCGGGCGGCACATGCGTCACCGTGTGCGTTTGCGGGCCTCGGCCTTCCCCCGGTCCAAAGCCCCTGCGTCAGTTCCCCGTCGCCGCGGCCTCCCGAGCCGTGAACGCCGCCGCGTCCCACGTGCCGCCCAGTTCCGGCGCCAGCCAGGCCCCCGCGCGGGCGCGGAAGTCCGCGCGCGAGAGCGCGCCCGCCTTCTCGGGGACCGCGCCGAGCAGTGGCGCCGCCGCCTGTTCCGGCAGGTCCGCGAGGTTGCAGCGTGCTGCCAGGTCGGGTGCGGCGGGCCAGCTGCCGATCGTCACGCCCAGGGGGGACAGCCCGCGGGCCCGCAGCGCCTCCGTGGTGAGCGCCGTCATGTTCAGCGTGCCGAGGCCCGCCGGTGTGACCACCAGGACCGGGGCCGCGAGGAGGCGCGCGGCGTCGGCGAGGGAAGCGCCCTCGTCGTCGTAGCGCACGAGCAGGCCGCCCGCTCCCTCGATCAGGACCAGGTCGTGCTCCGTCGCCAACTTGCGGGCCGCGTCGGCCACTTCGTACGGACGGACCGGCGCCATGCCCGCCCGCCGCGCCGCGGTGTTCGGAGCCAGCGGCTCGGGAAAGCGGGCGAGTTCGAGGGTGGTGATCTCCTCGCCCGCCAGCCGCGTCACCTCGTCCGCGTCACCCGGCTCGCCGGGCGCGACCCCCGTCTGCGCGGGCTTGAGCACCGCGACACCGCGCCCCGCGGCGAGCGCGAGGGCTGCGACGGCGGCCGTCGTGACCGTCTTTCCGATCTCGGTGCCGGTACCGGACACCACGATGACCGTCATCTCAGCCCTCCTTCGCCGCCGCGCACACCGCGCGCCCGATCCGTGCCACGTCCTCGTCGCTCGTGATGAACGGCGGCATCGTGTAGATGAGGTCGCGGAACGGCCGCACCCACACCCCCTCGCGCGTCGCGGCGCGCGTGGCCGCCGCCATGTCCACGTCGTGGTCGAGCTGCACGACGCCGATCGCGCCGAGTACGCGTACATCGCGCACGCCCGGCAGCACGGCCGCCTCGGCCAGCGCGTCCCGCAGCCCCGTCTCGATGCGTTTGACCTCGGTCTGCCAGTCCTGCCCGAGCAGCAGGTCGATCGACGCGCCGGCCACCGCGGTGGCCAGCGGATTGCCCATGAACGTCGGGCCGTGGGCCAGGACCGGCACCTCGCCCCGCGAGATACCGTCCGCCACCCGCGACGTGCACAGCGTCGCCGCCAGCGTCAGATAGCCGCCGGTCAGGGACTTGCCCAGGCACATCACATCGGGCGTGACACCCGCGTGGTCCGCGGCGAACAGCCTGCCCGTACGGCCGAACCCCGTGGCGATCTCGTCGAACACGAGCAGCACGTCATGCTCGTCGCAGGCCTCCCGCAACACCCGCAGATAGGCGGGGGAGTGGAACCGCATACCCCCCGCGCCCTGCACCACCGGTTCCACGATCACGGCGGCGAGATCGTCGGCGTGGCGCCCGATCACCTCGCGCAGATGGTCGGCGTACGCGTCGTCGTACGCCTCGAACCCGGCGGGCGGCGCGTCCGCGAACACCTGCTGGGGCAGCGCCCCCTGCCACAGCTCGTGCATGCCGCCCTGCGGATCGCACACGGACATGGGCTGCCAGGTGTCCCCGTGGTAGCCGCCGCGCCAGGTCAGCATCCGGCGCTTGGCCGGACGGCCGAGCGAACGCCAGTGCTGCAGGCACATCTTGATCGCGACCTCGACCGACACCGAACCGGAGTCCGCGAGGAAGACATGCTCCAGACCGTCCGGCGATATGTCGACAAGACGCTTCGCCAGGCGGACGGCGGGCTCATGCGTGAGCCCGCCGAACATGACATGGCTCATCCGGTCCAGCTGGCCGCGGACCGCGTCGTTGAGCACCGGGTGGTTGTAGCCGTGGATCGCCGACCACCAGGACGACATGCCGTCGACCAACTCGCCCCCGCCGTCCGCGAGTCGAAGGCGCACCCCGCTCGCCGACTCGACGACCAGGGGCTCCTGGCGGCCGGGCATGGGGCCGTACGGGTGCCACACATGGCGGCGGTCCAGGTCGAGCAGTTCGGGCACGGAGAGGTCGGAGTGCCCGGAGGAGGGGGAGAGTGGGGAGAGGGGGGAGCGGTCAGGCATTGGGCGCCAGGTCCGTTCCCGCGCCCCGGCGGCGTACCGCCACCAGGTCCGTACGCGCGTCGGACTCCGCGGCCTCGCCGGCGGCCGTGGGCGCCGCGTCGGACGAACCGCACGGCCCGCAGCCGCCCCCGCCGTCCCCGTGCGACCCGCACCCGGCCGCCGCCGGTGCGTCCGCGCGGTGCTCCGGCAGCGTCACCGTGTCCGTGCCCTCGACCTCGAAACCGGCGTCCGCGATCATCTCCAGGTCGGTCTTGCCCGCCTGGCCCTCACTGGTCAGGTAGTCGCCCAGGAAGATCGAGTTGGCGAGGTGCAGGGCCAGGGGCTGCATCGTGCGCAGATGCACCTCGCGGCCACCCGCGATGCGCACCTCCACGTCGGGGCAGACGAACCGGACCATGGCCAGGATGCGCAGGCAGCGCTGCGGGGTGAGGTTCCACTCCTTGGCCAGCGGGGTGCCCTCGAAGGGGATCAGGAAGTTGACCGGCACCGAGTCCGGGTCGAGGTCGCGCAGCGCGTAGACGACGTCCACCAGGTCGTCATCCGTCTCACCCATGCCCGCGATCAGGCCCGAACAGGCGGAGAGGCCCGCGGCCTGCGCCTGCTGCACGGTGTCTACGCGGTCGGCGTACGTGTGGGTGGTGGTGATCTCGCCGTACGTCGCCTCGGACGTATTGAGGTTGTGGTTGTACGCGTCCGCGCCCGCCGTGCGCAGTTTGTCCGCCTGACCGGCGGAGAGCAGTCCGAGGCACGCGCACACCTCGACGCCGTCGTTCTGGTCCTTGATCGCCTCGATGGTCCGCGAGACGCGGTCGACGTCGCGGTCGGTCGGACCGCGGCCGCTCGCGACCAGGCAGACCCGCTTGGCGCCGCCCGCGACGCCGGCCGCTGCCGCCTGTGAGGCCTCGTCGGGCTTCAGCCAGGTGTACTTGAGGATGCCGGCCGTCGAGCCCAGACGCTGGGAGCAGTACGAGCAGTCCTCGGGGCACAGGCCCGACTTGAGATTGACCAGATAGTTGAGTTTCACCCGCCGCCCGAACCACTGCCGCCGTACCTTTCCGGCAGCGGCCACCACGTCGAGAAGCTCGTCGTCGGCGGTGGCCAGCACGGCCAGCGCCTCTTCACGGGTCGGCAGCTCGCGCCGAAGCCCCTTGTCCACCAGCGTGTTCAGCAGATCCATGGCGCTGATCCTGACGTACGGAAGCCTGCCTTTCCAAGGAGGATTCGCACAACAGAAACGCTTTGAGGTGTGGGTATTGCCACATCCTGGCCCGGTGGCCTGAGGGCTAGGGTCTGTGCACTGTCTACAAACCGGCCAGTGCCGACGACCCGGAGGAACCCCATGGTGAGCTCGCCGTTCGACTGGATCGACGAGCAGGCGAGCCTGCGCGCGAGGGCCGGACTCGTCCGCACCCTGCGCCCCCGCCCGGCCGACGCCGGTGGCCTTCTCGACCTGGCGAGCAACGACTACCTGGGCCTGGCGAGGCACCCCGAGATCATCGAGGGCGCGTCAGCCGCGGCCCGGCGCTGGGGCGGCGGAGCGACCGGCTCCCGCCTGGTCACCGGCTCCACCGAGCTGCACGCGGAACTGGAGCGCGAGCTCGCCGAGTTCTGCGGCTTCGAGTCCGCCCTGGTCCTTTCCTCCGGATACGCCGCCAACCTCGCCGCCGTCACCGCCCTCGCCCCGCACGGGTCGCTCATCGTCTCGGACGCGGGCAACCACGCCTCGCTGATCGACGGCTGCCGCCTGGCGCGCGGGACCACGCAGGTGGTGCCGCACGGCGACATCGAAGCGGTGCGCAAGTCGCTGGACGGTCACGCGGGTCCCGCGGTCGTCGTGTCGGACACGGTCTTCTCGGTCGACGGGGACGCGGCTTCACTGACCGAACTCTCTTCCGTTTGTGGCGAGGCCGGCGCCGGTCTCGTCGTCGACGACGCCCATGGACTCGGCGTGCTCGGCGACGGCGGACGGGGCGCCCCGCAGGGAGCCGGACTCGCGGGCTCCGCCCACACGGTGGCCACAGTCACCCTCTCCAAGTCCTTCGGCAGCCAGGGCGGCGCGGTCCTGGGCCCCGCCAAGGTCATCGACCATCTGGTCAACGCGGCCCGTACGTTCATCTTCGACACCGGGCTCGCCCCCGCCGCCGCGGGCGCGGCCCTGGCCGCGCTGCGGCTGCTGCGCAGGGAGCCCGAGCGTGCCGCGCGGGCCCGGGAGGTCGCCGCCGAGCTGCATGAACGCCTCACGGCACAAGGTCTGTCGGCGGTACGCCCGGACGCCGCCGTCGTCTCCGTGCGCGCACCGTCACCGGAAGCCGCCGTGCGGTGGGCCGCCGACTGCCGGGGCGCGGGCCTCGCCGTCGGCTGCTTCCGTCCGCCGTCGGTGCCCGACGGCATCTCGCGGCTGCGGCTGACCGCCCGAGCGGATCTCACCGGCACACAGATCGCCGATGCCGTACGGGTGATCAGCCGCACCGCACCCCGGTAGTCACCGGAGGCCGTGGACGAAGGCCTCCCATGTCGCGGACGAGAAGAGCAGGGCGGGCCCCGCCGTCCTCTTGGAGTCGCGCACGGCGAGCAGCCCCTGCTTCGGCCCTGAAGCGAGCGAGGCTGTCTCCACGCAGTTGTTCATGCCGTTGCTGCGGCTGCTGCGATGCCACTGTGCGCCGTGCAGAGATGTGCTGTCGGGTACGTGCCGAGGCAGTGCAGTCATGGTGCCCCCTTACGCGCCGTCACCTATCCCGGCGATGTGATCCGTTGATTCCTCGGGTGAAAGTGCTTTTCCCTGAAGGGAGTTGAAGGCCTCCGTGTATGCCTGGAGGTCTTCTCTCCGTTCGAGGTAGAGGCTACTCGTCAAGTGGTCTAGAACAACCACATCCAGATCAGCAATGTTCGGAAAGGAGAAAATAACGAAAGATCCGATGAGGCCCACGTGCTCTCCGGCGGCGAACGGCAACACCTGAAGTCGTACATGGGGCAACTGTGTGGCTTCCAGTAACCGTTTCAACTGGCCGTCGAGCACCTGTTTCCCGCCCACCGGCCGGTGCAGCACGGCCTCGTCCAGGATCACGCTCAGTCGCAGCGGAGGGCTCGCGCGCAGCACGTCCTGACGGGCCAGACGCACCTCGACCAGCGCGTCCACCTGCTCGTCCGGCAGCCCGTCGAGCGCGGCCCGCGTCACCGCACGCGCGTAGTCCGGCGTCTGCAGCAGACCCGGCACGACGGTGGTCTCCAGGGTGCGCATCCGACAGGCCTGTGACTCCAGGCTGATGAAGTCGCGGTACGCGGGTGGCAGCAGCTCGCGGTAGGCGTGCCACCAGTGGCGGCGCCCGCCGTCGTCGTCCGAGCCCGCCAGCGCCACCAGCAACTGGCGCAGTTGGGGATCCTGCACCTCGTACGCCTCCAGCAGCAGACGTACGTCGGCCGCTTTGACGCTGCTACGCCCCGTCTCGATCCGGCTGACCTTCGACTGATGCCAGCCGACCCGGTCCGCCGCCTGGCCACTGGTGAGCCCGGCGTGCGTGCGCAGTGCACGCAGTTCGGCGCCGAGTTTCCGGCGGCGCACCGCGGGCCCGTAGCGCATGTCCGTCTCCTTTCGGACGGAGCCTCCTTTTTCGGCCTCCCTCCGCCCTCTCACCGGCGACAGTAGAGGAAGCGCCAGCCTGCCACCCAAATACGGTCTCTCGTAGCAGAGTTCACCGCTTCGAGCGACAGATATATGCACTTCTTGGTGGATGGCCACCTGTGAGCACCCTAAGAGTGGCAGGCTGGCGCGAAGCACCATTCCGGGACTGTCCTCGTGCCTTCCGCTACGAGTCGGAGCCGAGCCCCGGTGGGAAAGGGACACGTCGCCATGGCCGACCTTCAGGAAGCATCCGTCACCCTGCCGAGCGATCCTGCCTCGGTCTCCGCGGCCCGGAAGTTCGTCTCGAACGTCCTCACCGAGTGGGGCCTGCCGAGGGACACCGAAGAGGCCGACACGGTCCGGCTGATCGTCTCCGAACTCGCCACGAACGCCGTCCAGCACACCCGGGGCCAGTCGCCCACCTTCACGGTGGACGTCGAGCTCGACCGGGACGAGCAGCTGCGCATCGGCGTCACCGACAGCCACCCCCGCTACCCCAAGCGGCTGCCCGCCGCCGTCCAGCAGGACAACGGACGCGGCCTGGTGATCATCCGCTGGCTGACCATGGAGTGCGGCGGCAGGCTGTCCGTCACACCCACGCCCGAGGGCGGCAAGACCGTCTGGATCGCGCTGCCGTGGACCGCGCCGGTCCGCGGCCAGACAGCGGCTCCCTCGGCGTCGCCCTCACCCCGTTGAGCGTCCGAAGGCGCCCCGGAGCAGGGCCCGGAAGGTGTCCGCCGCGGGATGCGGCTCGTCCGTGCGGTGGACGACCGAAATCGTGCGGCGCAGATCCCCGGGCTCCAGCGGCCTGACCCCCACCGGAGTGGCCGCCGTCCGCGCCACCATCTCCGGTACGACGGCGACGCCGAGCCCGGCGCTGACCAGCGCGCACACCAGTGCGTAGCCGGGGGTCTCGACCAGGACCGCGGGCGTCGCCCCGGCCCGCACGAGCGCGGACTCCACGCCTCGCCGGGGCGGATGCGTCGGCGCCATGCTGATCAGCGGCTGCCCGGCGAGCTCGGCCAGGGGCAGCCGCGACGCGGCGCCCGCGAGCGCGTGTCCGGGCGAGGTCACCAGGACGAGCTCCTCGACCAGGACCGGCTCGGCACTCACGGACGCGGGCAGCGGCACCGGATCCGAAGGCTCGTACGTGTGCGTGAGGGCCAGATCGACCTCGCCCGCCGCCACGGCCGCGACACCGAGCGGCGGTTCATAGCTCCGTACCGTCAGCTCGACGTCGGGATGGGCCCGGCGGAACGCGGTCAGCGCGGGCGGCACCAGATGGATCCCGGCGGTGGTGAAGGTCCCCACGCGCAGCCTGCCGCCGGACAGGCCCGCCAGCTGGGCCAGTTCGTGCCGGGCCTGCTCCATCTCGTCCAGGACCCGGCGGGCCCGCGCGAGCAGCAGCTCGCCCGCGCCGGTCAGCCGTGCCCCGCGGTGGTGGCGGACCAGGAGCGCGGTGCCCGCCTCGCGTTCGAGCTTGGCCAGCTGCTGGGAGAGGGCGGGCACGGTGTAACCGAGGCGCTCGGCGGCGCGGGTGATCGACCCGGCCTCGGAGACCGCCACCAGTGCGGCGAGCCGCGTGGGGTCGTACATGGCCGCTCCCGGTGCAGGAGCCGACGGGTGGTGGGGCGGTCCGTCGGCCGTGGGGCTAAACGACTGCTTAAGGCAGACCCAGGATATTCCACATACCTGCTGAAGGCAGAAGAACGGCAGGCTGGACGCCATGGACGCACAACTGCTCGCCTTCACCGCGGTCGCCGCGGGCATGGTCGCCATGCCGGGCGCCGACTTCGCGGTCGTGGTGCGCAACTCCCTCGCCTCCCGCCGCGCCGGGATCACCTGCGCGATCGGCGTCGCGGGCGGGCTCCTGGTGCACACGGCGCTCGCGGTGGCCGGGGTCGCGGCGGTCCTCACGGCGGTTCCCACACTGTTCCGGGCGCTTCAGGTACTCGGCGGCGCCTATGTGCTCTACCTCGGCTGTCGCGCCCTGCGGTCGGCGGCGCGGCCCCTGGCGGACTTCGGCGCGCCGGACGGCGGGGAGCGGACGGCGGCCGGGGGCAGCCTGCGGCAGGGCTTCCTCACCAACGCCCTCAACCCGAAGGCGCCCATCACCTTCCTCAGCGTCCTGCCGCAGTTCGTGCCCGACGGGAGCCCCGCGATGCCCAGGACGCTGCTGCTCGCGTCCATCATCCTGGCCCTGGCCCTGGTGTGGTTCCCGGTCGTCGCGCTCCTGGTCGACCGCCTCGGGCGCCGGCTGCGCAAGCCGCGTACGGCCCGTGCGATCGAGGCAGGCACAGGAGTCGCGCTCAGCGTGCTCGGCCTGGTGCTCCTCATCGAGGCCCTGACGGTCTGACGTCGTCAGAGGCGCCGGTGTCCGGGGTCGTGCCCCTTCCCTCTCCCTGGCGCTCGCCCGCGCCGCGCACCAGGACGGGAAGCAGGCCCCAGAGGCCCGCGCACATCAGCAGGGTGCCCGCGCTCGCGATGATCCCGCCGGTGCGGCCCACCGCCACGTCCACGACCAGGAGCACCGAACCGGCGAGCGCGAACACCAGGACCGCCATGCCGATACCGGCGAGCCGGGACGACACCCGCACGATCCGCGGCTTGGAGTGCTGCCCGAAGAGCGACCGGTGCACGGCGGCCGGCGCGGTGAACAGCGCGGCGGACAGGACGGCGAGGAGCAGCGTGGTGACGTACGTCGTGCGCTGCACCGTGTCGAGCGAGGGAAAGCGCTCGGTGAAGGCGAGCGTCAGCAGGAACGCGAAGAGGATCTGCACCCCGGCCTGCGTGACGCGCAACTCCTGCAGGATCTCGGCGAAATTGCGGTCGGCGCGCTCGAACGTCGTCTCGTCGCGAGCTTCGGAGGGCTCGTTCCTGGAGGGGGAACCGTTGTTTTCGGACATGGCGACCGAGTATCCGCGCCGACGCGCACCGCGCAGGGCGGGCGCGCCGGGCGGAGGGCCGGTCGGACGGTGGCGGCGGCCCTGCGGCCACCACCACCGCCCTGCGACAGGCCCGGGGCCGGCCGTCAGTGACGGGCGATCAGCGCACCCGGCCGTACGAGACGCTCTTCGTCCAGATCTTCTCGAGGCGCACCACGGTCCCCCTCTTCGGCGCGTGCCAGATCTTGCCCTTTCCGGCGTAGATGCCGACGTGGTAGACGCTCCGGCCGGAGCGGAAGAAGACCAGGTCGCCGCGGGATCGCTTCGACGCCGAGATGTGGCGGGTCTTGTTGTACTGCTGCGCGGCGGTGCGCGGCAGCTTCTTGCCCGTGCGCTTGAACGAGTAGAGCGTCAGGCCCGAGCAGTCGAACCGGTGGGGCCCCGCGGCTCCGTAGCCGTACGGAGAGCCCTTCTTGGAGGCGGCGATCTTGAGCGCCTTCGTCCCGTGAGTCGCGGCCTGCGCGTCCGACGTGAGCCCTGGGGCCACGAGGGTGCCGCCCACGACGGCGAGCGTGAGGGCCGATACGGAACCGGCCCTGGTCAGCAGCGACGGAACATGATTCAGCGCAGTCATGCGCAACCCTTCGTCAACCGCCTGTGAAGGATGACCTGTCGGATTCGGGCTGGCGAAGTTGCCCGGCCGCGTACTGCGGCTTCACCCCAAGGGTCGTTGTCCGGACCTTCCGGACCGACCCGTCATGCCTGGGTCCTCCACTCCTGCCGATGCACCGATGTCGACCGGTCATCCGGGTGGCGGCAGGACTCGGCGTCCGCCCGGACCGCCCCGCCGCTGTGGCGGGGGCTTGTCGTCGGAAGGGATCTTGACCCGAGAAGGGGTCGAATTCCGAGCCGAAACGGCCTTTTGTGAGGCTCCTCACGGCTGAACCGTTCGGGTGGACAAGGTCTGATTCGGGATCGTGACAAGGAGCCGGAGGATCGCTCGACCAGCACCGGAACGAGGAATTCCGGCCATCGCGTACACATCTGACGCAACTGAAGACAGTTCCAAGAACGACGATCGTCTACGCCGAACGAGGTAGCCCGTTTGGTTCGTTTGAGACGGACCCCGGACGGCTTCTGCTTCAGAGGCGTGGTGACGGGTGCTCAGGATGCTGATGGGGGCGGCACGGTGACCCGCCCGGCGCGGCGCTCCCCGTCGAGCACGCGCAGCGCCCGTGCCAGCGTGGGCGCGTGCACGGCGCTCTCGCCCCGCTGGTGCATGAGCGTCAGCGCGTCCCGCAGGGCGGTCGCGCTGCCGACCAGCGCCTGGGCCGCGCGCAGCCCGCCGTAGGTGTCGGAGGCGCGGGCGGGGTTGATCCGGCCCACCAGATCGACCACTTCGAGGTACCGGTCGATCAACTCGCCCTCGGCGCGGGTGAGGGCGGGCAGTGGCGGGAGTTCGGGCGGCAGCATCGGCGGGTCACCTCGCGTCCGGGGTGCGCAGGGACGACTTGCGGCTGGCGATGATGCGGTCCACCAGGCCGTACTCGACCGCTTCGGGGGCGCTGAGGATCTTGTCCCGCTCGATGTCGGCCGCGACGCGGTCAGGGCTCTGACCGGTGTGCTGAGCCAGCAGCTTCTCCAACTGGGCGCGGGCACGCAGGAGTTCGGTGGCCTGGATTGCCAAGTCGGTCGCCTGGCCGTGGATCGGCTCGGCGAGCGAGGGCTGGTGGATCATCACCCGGGCGCCGGGCAGCGCGAACCGCTTGCCGGGGGTGCCGGCGGCCAGCAGCACGGCGGCCGCTGACGCGGCCTGACCCAGGCAGGTCGTCTCCACGTCGCAGGTGACGAACTGGATGGTGTCGTAGATCGCCGTCATCGCGCTGAACGAGCCGCCGGGCGAGTTGATGTAGAGCGAGATGTCGCGGTCCGGCGCCAGGTATTCGAGGTGCATGAACTGCGCCATCACGTCGTTGGCCGAGGTGTCGTCGATCGGCGTGCCCAGGAAGACGATGCGCTCCTCGAGCAGCTTCGAGTACGGGTCGAGGGTCCGCTGCCCCGTGCTGGTGTGCTCGGTGAACTCGGGCAGGACATGGCGGGCGAACGGTCGGTTCATGGCACGTCTCTCCTCTGCCGGGGTCGGTTGCTCCCCTAGGTCTGTAAAAAATGTACAGGACGTACGTTACGCCGTGGTGAGGAGCATGTTCAGGTGATCCGCCGGGGTCAACAGGGCCGCCGTATTACAGCCGCTCGCTGAAAGAGGTGGCCGCGGCGCGGGATGGCCGCCGTGAGGGCGTGGGCATACTCCGCCTCGTCGCGACCCCGGCCGCCCACCGCCGGGCGTCAGTTGTCCGCCGCCCTGAGCCGAAAGCGTCGTATGAGCCCTGAAGTCCACCCATCCCGCGAAGCCCATCGAGTCGGCCGAGCCCGCGAGTCCGCCGAGCTCGTCCATCTCACAGCCCGCGAACTCGCCGCCCGGATCCACGCCCGCGAGCTGTCCGCGCGCGAAGTCGTGCAGGCGCACCTGGACCGGATCGAGCAGGTGAACGGCGCCGTGAACGCCGTGGTGACCCTGACGGCCGAGCGCGCGCTCGACGAGGCGCGCACCGCCGACGAAGAAGCCGCGCGCGGCGCGCCGCTCGGCCCGCTGCACGGTCTGCCCGTCGCCCACAAGGACACCCACGACACCCGCGGTATCCGGACCACCTACGGGACGCCGCTCCTCGCCGACAACGTCCCGGACCGCGACGAACTCGTCGTCGAGCGGATCCGCGCCGCCGGGGCGATCACCATCGGCAAGACCAACGTGCCCGAGTTCGCGGCCGGTTCGCACACCGTCAACCCCGTCTTCGGGGCCACCCGCAACCCGTACGACCTCAAGCGGTCGGCGGGCGGCAGCAGCGGGGGAGCGGCGGCCGCGCTCGCGTGCGGCATGCACCCCCTGGCCGACGGCAGCGACATGGGCGGTTCGCTGCGCAACCCCGCCTCGTTCTGCAACGTGGTGGGCCTGCGCCCCTCGCCGGGCCGGGTGCCGACCTGGCCGGACAGCACCCCGTGGTCGACGATGGCCGTGCAGGGGCCGATGGCGCGCACGGTCGGCGACGTGGCGCTGCTGCTCTCCGTCGTCGCCGGGCCGGACCCGCGCTCGCCGATCGCTCTGGAGACGCCGGGGAGCGCGTTCGGCGGTTCGCTGGAACGGGATCTGACGGGGCTTCGGATCGCCTGGTCGCCGGACCTGGGGGGAGCGGTGCCGGTCGACCGCGAGGTCAGGGACGTGCTCGCGCCCGCCGTCACCGTCTTCGCCGACCTGGGGTGCGCGGTCGAGGAGGCGTGCCCCGATCTGTCCGGCGCCGACGAGGTGTTCCGGACCTTCCGCGCCTGGCAGTTCCACCTGGCGCTCGGCGCGCTCCTGGAGACCTCGGCGGACCGGATGAAGCCCAGCCTGGTGCGGAACGTACAAGAAGGACGCACGCTCACCGGCCCCGACCTGGAGCGGGCCACCGTGCTGCACGGCGAGCTGTTCCACCGGGTGAGGCGGTTCTTCGAGCGGTACGACGCTCTGGTCCTGCCGACCAGTCAAGTCGCGCCGTTCCCCGTCGAGTTGGAGTACCCGGGCGAGGTCGACGGGGTACCGATGGCCGACTACCTGGAGTGGATGCGCTCGGCGTACCTGGTGTCAGCGACCGGCAGTCCGGCGCTGTCCGTGCCCGCCGGGTTCACTCCTGGCGGACTGCCGGTCGGGCTGCAGATCGTCGGTCCGCACCGCGCCGATCTACGGGTACTGCAGATCGGCCACGTCTTCGAACAAGCCACCCGGCACGGCGAGTTCCGGCCGCCGCGCGGCGTTACGGGTCCGGACGGCCGGGTACTCGGGCGCCATGAATCGCTCGGAGCATCTGGACAAGCTGGAGAAGAGCCTCGTCGATGAGCTGACGCACGCGGCACGCGAGGCCGTGCGGGACGAACTGAGGGAGCAGGCGCGGCGGCAGCGCCGCAAGGCCGCGCTGTACGCCGGCGCCGGTGCCTTCGGTCTCTACGCGGGCGCCGCGCTGGCGCTCGCCCTCGGCCTCGCGGTCGCTCTGGGGCTGCCCGACTGGGCGGCCGCGCTGATCACCGCGCTGGTGCTCGGTGTCGTGGCCGTCGTGCTGCGGAGCGCGGCCCGTCCTTCCCGGGACCGGCCCTCCGCCAAGCACCCTTCGGGCGAGCGCCCTTCGGTGGATCTGCCGTCCGTGGACGGCCCGTCCCTGACGCCTCCGGCCACGCCCGCGAACACGCCTGCGCCGCCGGTGGCGCCGCCGACCGTGGGTGCCTCGCATCCGGGCGGCACGGACCCCGAGGCGCCGCACCGTTGGGGCCAGTGATGCGGGAGGCCTTATCACACATGTTTGGCCAACGAATTACGGGCCACTCGTGAAGAAGAGGTGGCCATTTTGAACACATCGTCAGATCCAGAGAAGAAGAAGGCGGGTTCGCAGAACTCGCACAATTCGACCGGAAACGCCGACAAAGCGGAGAGCGGCAAGGCGAAGCGCGGCCCAGGCCCCATGGAGGTGCTGCGCACCGCACGCACCCAGCTCGCGGAGCTGACGGGGATGGCCGCCGAGTCCGTCTCGTCCTTCGAACAGACCGAGGACGGCTGGACGTTGGAGATCGAGGTCCTGGAACTCACCCGGGTGCCGGACACGATGAGTCTCCTCGCGAGCTATCAGGTGGAGTGCGACCCCCAGGGCGAGCTCCTGGGCTACCGACGCGTACGCCGCTACGAACGCGGTCGCGCCGACAGCCACAAGGCCGGCGGCCGCTAGCGCACCCGTCGCGCCGGGTTTCCGCGGATTTCCCACAGACTTCCCAGACAAGGAGGGCCGGTCGGCATGACCGTTGTCCCTGCACAGCAAGCCGGCGGATCGGGCGGCTCCAGTGGCCTGTACGACGTCCTGGAGCTAGTACTCGACCGCGGTCTCGTCATCGACGCCTTCGTACGTGTCTCGATCGTGGGCATCGAGATCCTCAAGATCGACGTGCGTGTCGTCGTGGCGAGCGTCGACACCTATCTGCGTTTCGCCGAGGCGTGCAACCGCCTCGACCTGGAGTCCGGCCCGCACAAGGACCCCGGACTTCCCGACCTCGTGGGCTCGATCACCGAGTCCGGCGCGCGCGGCAAGTCCAAGGGCGCGCTGTCCGGAGCGGCGGAGACCATCTCCGACGCGTTCAAGCAGTCCCGTGAGGAAGGCCAGTCGGAGCCCCGCCCGCGTGCCCGCAAGAGCACGGCCGCGCGCAGGAAGGAGGAGCAGGAATGAGCACGTACGTCTATGGCATCGCCGCGAGTTCGCACCCGTCGCTCCCCGACGGCATGGAGGGGGTCGGTAAACCGGCGCGCTCCGTGCGCATCCTGAAGGAGGGCGACCTGGCGGCCATCGTCAGCGACGCCCCCGAGGGGCTGCGCCCCAAGCGCAACGACCTGCTGGCCCATCAGAACGTGCTGGCCGAGGCCGGCGCGGCGGGCCCGGTCCTGCCCATGCGGTTCGGCAACGTCGCCCCCGACGACGCGTCCGTCACGAGTGTCCTCGCGGAGCGGGCCGACCACTACCGCGAGCGCCTCGGCGCGCTGGCGGGCAAGGTCGAGTACAACGTCAAGGCCAGCCACGAGGAACAGGCCGCACTGCACCGCGTGATGGCCGACAACCCCGAGGTGCAGGCCCTCGCCGAGGCCAACCGGCAGGCGGGCGGCGGCAGTTACGAACAGAAGCTCCAGCTCGGCGAGATGGTCGTGGCCGCGCTGCAGAACCGGGAGGCCGAGGACGCGGTGGAACTCCACCGGATCCTGGAGCCTGCCGCATCGGCCGTCAGCGTGGGCCCCGAGTCCACGGGATGGCTGGCCAACCTGTCGCTCCTGGTGGAGCGCGAGTCGTCCGAGGTGTTCCTCGCCGCGGTCGAGGAGGCCCGCAAGGCGCACCCGCACGTCGAACTGCGCGTCAACGGCCCGCTGCCGCCCTACAGCTTTGTCGAGCCCGGTCCTTCCGAGCCGACGGGAGCCGTGCCGGAATCCGCCAACTCGCAGGCCGGCCGGGAGTAACGCATGGGACTGATCGGCGAAGTACTGATGCTGCCGTTCGCCCCGGTGCGCGGCGGCCTCTGGGCGGTGAACCAGGTACTCGCCGAGGCCGAGCGCCTGTACTACGACCCGGCCACCGTCCGGGCCGAACTCGCCCTTCTCGAGCAGCGGCTCGAGTCGGGGGAGATCGGCGAGGAGGAATTCGACAGCCGGGAGGACGAGTTGCTCGACCGCCTGGAAATTGGCCTGCGCACCGGCGCGGGAACCGACCACGGGACCACACAATGAATCGACTGGGACTTGGCCTCGCCGTAGGGGCCGGATACGTCCTCGGACGTACGAAGAAAATGAAGCTGGCCTTCGCCGTCGGCACCATGGTGGCCGGCAAGCGGATGAACCTGAGCCCGCGCGCCCTGGGCGACCTGCTCTCTCAACAGCTGCAGAACAACCCGCAGTTCAAGGAGATCGGCGACCAGCTGCGCGGGGATCTGCGCGGGGTCGGCAAGGCCGCGACCGGCGCGCTGGTCGAGCGGCAGATCTCGGGCCTCGCCGACCGGCTGCACGGCCGGACGGCGGACGTGCGGGACCAACTCGCGGGCGTGACGCCGGACATACCGGGTCGCGGCAGCAAGGCCAAGAAGGACGAGGAAGAGCCGGACGACGCGTACGAGGAGTACGACGAGGACGAGCGCGACGAGCAGGACGAGCGAGGCGAGCGGGACCACGAGGAGTCCGCGGACGCCGAGTCCGAGGAGGAGCCCTCCGAGGAGGAGCCCTCCGAGGAGGAGCCCGAGGAAAGGCCCCGGCCGAGGAAGAAGGCTCCCGCGCAGCGGACCGCCACCAAGAACGCCCCGGCCAAGAAGAGCCCCGCCAGGAAGACGGCAGCTCAGAAGAGCCCTGCGAAGAAGACGGCGAAGAAGGCTCCCGCACGGGCCGCGGCGAGGACCTCCGCGCGCCGCGCCACCGGGGCCCGGCTGCCGAAGGAGGGGGGCCGCGATGAGTGACACGCTGAAGTCCGCCAAGGACGGCGCGAAGAGCAACCCCCTGACCGGCGTCGTGCAGAGCGAGGCCGCCGACCGGCTGAAGGCGGAGGTCCAGGAGTATCTCGGCGCCCAGGCCCAGCGTCTCCTTGTCGGTGTGGGCCACAAGCTCGGCGCGACGACGGGCAGGCTCAACGACATCGCCGACGGCAACAGCCCCGGCTTCGCCAAGCTCGCCCTCGACGGCGGCCGCAAGATGGCCGAGGGCAAGGGGCCGCTGCGGTCCGCCATCGAGGTCGGCGCGGGCCGGGCCAAGGACAGCGTGATCGGTGCCTTCAAGAACATGACCGGAGGCAAGGGCCGCCGCAAGGGCGGGGCCGGCAGCAAGCCGACGGTCATCATGGAGTTCATCGACGTCGGCGTGCCGCTGCGCACGGCGTACGACCAGTGGACCCAGTACCAGGAGTTCAGCACCTTCGCCAAGGGCGTCAAGAGCGCGAACCGCGCCGACGACACCACGTCCGACTGGCAGGCCAAGGTCTTCTGGTCCAGCCGGAGTTGGAAGGCCCACACCACCGAGCAGATCGCGGACGACCGGATCGCGTGGACCTCGGAGGGTGCGAAGGGCACCACAAAGGGCGTCGTCTCCTTCCACTCGCTGGCGGGGAACCTCACGCGCGTCCTGCTGGTCCTGGAGTACTACCCGAAGGGTCTCTTCGAGAAGACCGGCAACATCTGGCGCGCGCAGGGCCGCCGGGCCCGGCTCGACCTGAAGAACTTCGCGCGGTTCATCACCATCAAGGGTGAGGCGGAGGACGGCTGGCGCGGGGAGATCCGCGACGGCGAGGTCGTCCACAGCCACGAGGACGCCATCGCGGAGGAGCAGGCCGAGGCCGAATCGGAGGACGGCGCCGAGGACGAGTACGAGAGCGACGAGGAACAGCCCGAGGAGTCCTACGAGGACGAGGAAGAGGACGAGCAGGACGCCTACGGCGAGGCGGACGAAGAGGACGAGGCGAAGTACGAGGAGGACGAAGGCGAGGACGACGAGGCCAAGTACGAAGAGGAAGAGGACGAGGCGGAAGAAGAGGCGAAGTACGACGAAGAGCCCGCGACGAGCGGGAGCCGCCGATGACCATGCCCAGCCGGATGCCCGAGCCGTACGGGCAGGGCGGCGGCGCGAACCTGGCCGACATCCTGGAGCGGGTGCTCGACAAGGGCATCGTGATCGCGGGTGACATCCGGATCAACCTGCTCGACATCGAACTGCTCACCATCAAGCTGCGGCTCATCGTCTGCTCCGTCGACAAGGCGAAGGAGATGGGGATCGACTGGTGGGAGGACGACCCCGAGCTGTCCTCCCGCGCGCGCAGCAAGGAACTCACGCGTGAGAACACCGAGTTGCGTGCCCACGTCGCCGAGCTGGAGGAGCTGGAGCAGGGCAGGGCGGAGCGACGCAAACCGGCGCGGCGCAAGGTGGAGCAGGGCAAGACGGAACAAGGAAAGACGGAACAAGGGAAGACGGAGCGAAGCAAGGCGGAGGAGAGCGCATGAGTGGACTGCGGTACGTCTACGCGATCTGCCGGCCCTTCGACGCCGCGCTCCACGCGCAGGTGACCGGGGTGGACGGCGCACCCCCCGGTCAGCTGTCGCACCACGGTCTGATCGCCGTGGTCGGCACGGTGCCGGAGGGGGACTTCGCCGAGGAGCCCCTCCGGCGCCATCTGGAGGACCTGGACTGGCTGAGCACGACCGCTCGGGCCCACCAGGCCGTGATCGACGCGCTCACCGCGGTCACCACGCCGCTGCCGCTGCGCCTCGCCACCGTCTTCCGGGACGACTCGGGCGTGCGGGCGATGATGGAGGAGCGGGAGAGCTCCTTCAGGCGGACGCTCGACCGGCTCGACGGCCGCGTGGAATGGGGCGTCAAGCTCTACGCCGAAGCGCCGGTCGCCCCCACGCCCGACGAGCCGCGGAAGGCCGCGACGGGCCGGGACTACCTGCGCCAGCGCCGACAGCGCAACCGGGCGCACGAAGAGATGTACGAGAGCGCCGAGAAGTTCGCCGGCCGGCTGCACGACATGCTCTGCGAGCAGTCGGAGGGTGCCCGGCTGCACCCGCCTCAGAACTCCGAGCTCTCCAAGAAGTCGGGCCGCAACGTACTCAACGCGGCCTATCTGGTGCCGCGTTCGGAGTCGGAGGCCTTCGCGGAACTGGTGGAAGGCGTGTACGGCGAGGAGCCCGGCCTGCGCGTGGAACTCACCGGGCCATGGGCCGCGTACTCCTTCGCGAGCCTGGAGGACGACGAGGACGACGAGGACGACGAGGACGACGAGGACGACGAGGACGACGAGGGCGACGAGGACGACAGGGAGGCGGGATCGTGACGGTCGTCGAACGCCGGGAGGTCGCCCTGGTCGACCTGCTCGACCGGTTGCTGGCGGGCGGGGTCGTCATCACCGGCGACCTCACTCTGCGCATCGCGGACGTCGACCTCGTCCGTATCGATCTGAACGCACTCATCAGCTCGGTGAACGAGCAAGTGCCGTCCCCCTTCCAGGAGTTGCTGTGAGTGAGCGGACTCCGGGAGGTGACGGGCGGACTCCGGGGAAGAACCGCCTCGAACTCGAACCCGACACGGTGGAACGCGACCTGATCAAACTCGTCCTGACCGTCGTGGAGCTGCTGCGCCAGCTCATGGAGCGGCAGGCCGTACGCCGCTTCGACACCGGGGAGCTGAGCGAGGACCAGGAGGAGCGCATCGGGCTCACGCTGATGCTGCTCGACGACCGCATGGCCGAACTGCGCGAGCGCTACGGCCTGCGCCCCGAAGACCTGAATCTGGACCTCGGGCCGCTGGGTCCGCTGCTCCCGCGGGAGTAGATCAGGGCGACTGACCCGTGGCCTGATGGGTACTCAGAGTCACATGCGAATGAGTGTGATGGATGTGGGCGCGAACGCGGTCCGGCTGGTCGTGGTGGACGCGCTGGACGGTGTGCCCTTGCCGGTCCACACCGCCAAGTGGAAGGTGAGACTTTCCGAGGAGGTCGGGCCGAGCGGGGTGATCCCCGAACAATCCGTGGGGCAGCTCGTCTCGGCGGTCTCCGAGGCGGCCGGGACCGCCAGACGGTGGGGCTCGGCGGAGCCGCTGGCCTTCGCGACGACGGTCGTACGCGGCGCCCCCAACCGGCTGGACGTGCTGCGCACGATCGGCGAGGAGACCGGCGTGGCGCTGTGCACCATGCCCGGAGAGGTGGAGGCCGAACTCACCTTCCTCGGGGCCCGTCGGTGGATGGGCTGGCGGGCCGGGCCCCTGGCCATGTTCGACATCGGCGGCGGCTCCCTCGAAGTGGCCTTCGGACGCGGGCGGCTGCCGGACTACGTGGCCTCGCTGCCCCTCGGCGCCCGCCGCCTGTCCCGGGAGTTCTTCGACGGCGACGACCCACCGACCGAGCAGAGCGTCAAGGAACTGCGCCGCAAGGTGCGCCACCAACTGCGCGACGTGGCCGCACGGATCCGCTGGGAGGGGCCACGCACCGCCGTGGCGACGTCCAGGACCTTCCAGCAGCTCGCGCGGCTCGGAGGCGCCGCCCCCGGTCGCCACGGCCCGTTCATGGCGCGGCAGCTGAGCCGGGCGGACCTGCGGCTCTGCCGCGACCGGCTCGCCGCGCTGTCGTCGGCCGAGCGCGCCGAACTGCCGGGGGTCTCGGCGCCGAGGGCCGTGCAGAGCCTGGCCGGCGCGATCGTGGGGCATACGGCGATGAAGCTGACGGGCATCAAGACCGTCACCATCTGCCCCTGGGCCATCCGTGAGGGCGTGCTGCTGCGGCACATGGAGGACGGCGGGGCGTGGTGGGCGGAGGTCAGTCGCCTGGGTGCGGTCGCGGTGCCCGCGGTCCAGCCGGTGGCGCTGCGGGTCGCGGCTCTGCACTGACGCGCGACTCCGCCGCGGCGGGGTGGGCCCGCGCGGAGCCTTCGCCCTGGCGGCGCAGCGTGGCGCGAGAAGAGAACCCGAAGAGCACGGAGAGTTCGAAGAGTTCGGTGAGACGGAAGGGGCCGGTGTCGCGCCGGGCTCAGTCCTCGGCGGCGTCGGCTGTCGCGTGCGGCTCCTGGAGCTTGGTGACCGTCACGGCCACCGCCGTGCGGAACTGCTTGGGGATCTCCCCTCCCGCGGCCACCGCGACCAGTTCGTCGGCCACGAGATGCAGCTTGGTGTTCGTGTTCTGGGAGACGGAGACCAGGACGCTCCAGGCGTCATCGGCGCTCAGTCCGAAGGAGGCCATCAGGATGCCGCGCGCCATGTCGATGGCGGGCCGCGTGAGCATGGCCCGCCGCAGCTGACCGAGTTCGACCCGCGGATCCTGCTCGACGTCCCCGTCCGGCGGCGAGCAGGGGACCGCGGTGAGGGCGGTCTCGGCTTCCCCCGCGCGCTCCGTGAAAGGTGCACGTTCTGTCATGGCGGCCACTCCATAGGCGTCCGTACGTCATCACCTCACCCAGCGTCGGTCCGACGACACACACCCGTCAAGAGATACCGGAAATGTTGTTCGCCTTTTTGAATACGTGAATCAGACGCCCTATCTTGGAGTGATGGGAGCAGTACCTGAATCACACAGCGGTTGGACGTTCCTCACCAACCACGCCCGTGTGCTGGCTGCGATCGCCGACGACCCCGCCACCCGTATCCGGGACATCGCCGCGCGCTGCAGGCTCACCGAGCGTGCCGTACAGAAGATCGTTGCCGATCTGGAGGGGGGTGGATATCTCTCCCACACGCGTCAGGGCCGCTCCAATACGTATCGCATCGAATCGGGCACCATCCTGCGCCACCCCGCCGAATCAGGCCTCGCCGTGGCGGAGCTCCTCTCGCTCCTCGCCCAGCACGACGTCGGGAACGGGGACAGGCCACGGCAGTTGGAGCCGTCGCCCTCGCACGCGCGCGGCCCGGGGGACGACGCCTGACGGACGCCGGATCCTGAGCGGGTGGCGACCCTCTGACCTGCGGTGTGTGCGTTCCGCGCGGACCGGATGGGCGTGTGGAGCGCCGGTTAAGCTGGGGAGCATGGCCTACGAGATTCCGGTGACGCAAGCCCGAGCAGAGCTCGCCGATCTGATCAACCGCGTCGTCTACGGCGGCGAGCGGGTGGTCGTCACCCGTCACGGCAAGCCGCTCGTGGCCCTCGTCTCGGCCGCCGACCTGGCCCGCCTGGAGGCGTTGGCGGAGGCGGACGCCAACGCGAACGACGTCGACGACGCGAACGACGTGGACGATGAGCAGGTGATCAGCTCCGTCTCGTCCGTGCGCTCCACCACGTCGTCCGGCGCCGGTGAACGGCAGCGATTCGGTATCGCCGCCGAACACCGGGGGCCCAACGCGACGTAGCCGTACGGCGGTTGAGCGACGAAGAGGCCGTACGCCCCCGTCCGCTACAGCGGAGGCGTACGGCTGTTTGTGTGCGCCGCCGGGTCAGGCGACCCGCACCTCTTCCCGCGCCGCCGGTGCCTCGTCGCGGGCCGCGGCGGCAGGGCGGCGGCGGAGCGCGCCGAGCAGCACGGCCGTCAGGCCGAGCAGGGCCCAGAGGGCGAGGGTGACGAGGGGGCCCGTGACGCGCGCCCCGTCGAAGAAGGAGACCGAGCGCAGCAGGGTGCCGCCCGCGCCGGGCGGCAGCAACTGGCCGATGAATCCCAGCGGTTCGGGAAGCATCCGCGGCGCGGACGTCACCCCGGAGAACGGGTTGCCCAGCAGCACCATGGTCAGCGCGCCGACCCCGATGCCCGCCGGTCCGATGAGCGCGGCGCACCCGGCGACGGTGGCTCCCATCGCGAGCGTCGAGAGCCCCAACGCCCCCGCTTCCGCCCACCAGTTGCCCGTCAGTACGCCGAGCCAGCTGTGTGTCACGGCGGCGGCGACCACGCCGACCAGTGCGGCGGCCAGGACGAGGGAAGCCGCCGCGCGGACGCCGCGCAGGCCGAGCATCGTCACGATCGCGCCGGCCGCGACCCCCGCGAGCGCCAGCGGCAGCACGCTCGCCCCGAGCGCGGAGCCCCGGGGGTCGTTCGCGGGAGCTGCCACCACATCGGTGGTGGTCACCTCGGCCCCCTTCGGGGCCTGACCGGCCACCGACTGCTCAAGCAGCTGGGCGACCAGGGGGCTCGCGGCGCTGGCGGTCAGCAGCTTCGTTCCCCGCGGCGTGACGACCACCGCTCCGTACACGGCCCGGTCCTCGATGGCGTCGCGGGCCGCGGCCTCATCCGCGTACCGATGGATCTCGAACGCGCCCTTGTGCTCCGCGAGCCGGGACTGGAGAGGCGCCGTGGCGGAGGCAGGTCCCGCGACGCCGAGCGGCAGATCGCGGGGGGCGGTCCTGGCGTTGGGCCAGGCGAAGGCCCACAGGGCGATGGCCGCGAGCGCGGAGACCAGGATGGCCACCGCCACCATGCGGCGGCCCTGCGGAGGCGGGGTGGCGACCGACGTGGACATGGGCTGAGCTCCTCGAAGATCAAAGAGAAGGATCGTTCGTTTTATGTGGTGCCCACACTGTGCTTCCGGGCGCGGCGCTTGTCAAGAATGAATGTTCGTTTTATTTTGGGTGCATGGCCCGCGTATCCCAGGAGCACCTCGACGCACGCCGCCGCCAGATCATCGACGGCGCCGCCCTCTGCTTCGCCCGCAATGGCTTCCACGCCACCTCGATGCAGGACGTGCTCAAGGAGGTCGGTCTCTCGGCCGGTGCCGTCTACCGCTACTTCCGGGGCAAGGAGGAGCTGATCGGGGCGATCGTCGGCGAGGTCCTCGAATGGATCCAGGAGACCTTCGAGGCGGCGGCCAAGGAGACCCCGCCGCCACCGCCGGACGTGCTGGTCGGCCAGGCCCTGACGCAGGTGCTCAGCCGGAAGCCGGGCGTCCATGAGGGGGAGGCCTCGTACTTCCCGCGGCTCATCGTCCAGGTGTGGGCGGAGACCCTGCGCAACGAAGAGCTCGCCGCCGTGATGAACGAGGGGTACGCCAAGGTGCGGGTGGCCTGGGTGAAGATCGTCGAGGGGTATCAGGCGGCGGGCATGATGCGCGCCGACGTCCCGGCCGACCACGTCGCACGGGTGATGGTCGCCGCGGCCCAGGGATTCGCCGCGCAGCTCGCGCTGTTCGACGAGGTGCCGGTCGAGGCGCTTCAGGACGGTCTGCGCGGCCTGATGAGTATGGGGAAGCCCAGCTGATGGTCATGGGGTGGTCAAGCACTGGTTAACCTCGTTGAAACTCCTCCCAACTAGCCTGCAATGCCACGCCACCAGGGGTTTTCGTAACCAGGGTGCGCAAGATCAAGCGCGCTGCCTGTGTGTTACATCTATATCCGTCGCGGTGGCCGCGGCAGCCGGACCCCGCACGGTCCGGAGCGAGGACTGTGAGGTGGGACGCGTGCAACTGACCCCGCACGAGCAGGAGAGACTGCTCATCCATGTGGCTGCGGACGTGGCCGAGAAGCGAAGGGCGCGGGGGCTGCTGCTCAATCACCCCGAGGCGATCGCGCTCATCACGTCCCACATCCTCGAAGGTGCGCGCGACGGCCGCACCGTCGCCGAACTCATGTCGTCGGGGCGCAAGGTGCTCACGCGCGACGACGTCATGAGCGGCATCCCCGAGATGATCCACGACGTCCAGGTCGAGGCCACCTTCCCGGACGGCACCAAGCTCGTCACCGTCCACGACCCGATCGTCTGACGGGGGCGGCCAGATGAGTCCCACGCAACCCGTGATCCCCGGTGAGATCCTCTTCGCCGACGAGCCCGTCGCCTACAACGTGGGCCGCGAGGTCACCGCCCTCACCGTTCTCAACGCCGCCGACCGCCCCGTCCAGGTCGGCTCGCACTACCACTTCGCCGAGGCCAACCCCGGTCTCGACTTCGACCGCGCCGCCGCGCGCGGCAAGCGGCTCAACATCGCCGCCGGCACCGCCGTGCGCTTCGAGCCCGGAATCCCCGTCGACGTCGAACTCGTCCCCCTGGCCGGTCTGCGGATCGTGCCCGGTCTGCGCGGCGAGACCGGAGGTGCCCTCGATGCCTGAGCTGTCCCGCGCCGCGTACGCGGACCTGTTCGGCCCCACCACGGGCGACCGGATCCGGCTCGCCGACACCGACCTCCTCGTCGAGATCGAGGAGGACCGCTCCGGCGGCCCCGGGCTCTCCGGCGACGAGTCGGTGTTCGGCGGCGGCAAGGTCATCCGCGAGTCGATGGGGCAGTCGCGCACCACCCGCGCCGAAGGCGCCCCCGACACCGTCATCACCGGCGCCGTGGTCATCGACCACTGGGGCATCGTCAAGGCCGACATCGGCATACGGGACGGCCGGATCACCGGCATCGGCAAGTCCGGCAACCCGGACACGATGGACGGCGTACACCCTGATCTGGTGATCGGCCCGGAGACCGAGATCCTCGCGGGCAACGGCAAGATCCTCACCGCGGGCGCCATCGACACCCACATCCACTTCATCTCGCCGACCATCGTCGACGAGGCGCTGGCCTCCGGCGTCACCACCCTCATCGGCGGCGGCACCGGACCGGCCGAGGGCAGCAAGGCGACCACGATCACCCCCGGCGCGTGGCATCTGGCCCGGATGTTCGCGGCGATGGAGTCGAGCCCGGTCAACATCGGCTTCCTCGGCAAGGGCAACACGGTCTCCAGTGAGTCCATGCACGCCCAACTGCGGGCCGGAGCCGTCAGCTTCAAGATCCATGAGGACTGGGGCGCGACGCCCGCCACCATCGACGCCTGCCTGAACGTCTGTGAGGACACCGGAGCCCAGCTCGCCGTCCACACCGACACCCTCAACGAGGCGGGCTTCGTCGGCGACACGTTCAAGGCCGTCGCCGGCCGCACCCTGCACGCCTTCCACGTCGAGGGCGCGGGCGGCGGGCACGCCCCGGACATGATCACGGCGGTGTCGCTGCCCAACATGCTGCCCAGCTCCACCAACCCGACTCGGCCGCACACCGTCAACACCATCGAGGAACACCTCGACATGCTGATGGTCTGCCACCACCTCAACCCGGCCGTCCCCGAGGACCTGGCCTTCGCCGAGTCACGGATCCGGCCCACCACCATCGGGGCCGAGGACATCCTGCACGACATCGGCGCCATCTCGATCATGTCGTCGGACTCGCAGGCCATGGGGCGCATCGGTGAGGTCGTCATGCGGACCTGGCAGACCGCGCACGTGATGAAGCGAAGGCGTGGCTTCCTGCCGGGGGATACCCGGGCGGACAACCGGCGCGCGCGTCGCTATGTCGCCAAGTACACGATCAACGCGGCGGTCGCACAGGGCGTCGACCACATGATCGGCTCGGTCGAGAGCGGCAAGCTCGCCGACCTGGTGCTGTGGGACCCCAAGTTCTTCGGCGTCAAGCCGCAGGTGGTCATCAAGGGCGGCCAGATCGCGTACGCGCAGATGGGCGACGCCAACGCCTCCATCCCCACGCCGCAGCCGGTGCTTCCGCGCCCCATGTTCGGGGCGCACGGGAGGGCGCCGAGCCTCAACTCCCTCAACTTTGTCACCCAGTCGGCCCTGGACGACGGCCTGCCGGAACGGCTCGGTCTGGCCAAGGAGTTCACCGCGATCCGCTCGACGCGTGGGCGCACCAAGGCGGACATGCGCGAGAACGACGCCCTGCCGAGGGTGGAGGTGGCCCCCGACAGCTTCGCCGTCACCATCGACGGGGAGCTCGTCGAGCCGTCACCCGCCGCCGAACTGCCGCTCGCGCAGCGGTACTTCCTGTTCTGACGGGCGCTGTCATGTCCAGAGCCGCACTACTCGTCCTGGCCGACGGCCGGTTTCCCGCCGGAGGGCACGCGCACTCCGGCGGGGCCGAGGAAGCCGTCAAGGCGGGGCGCATCACCGGCGGGGCCGACCTGGAGGAGTTCTGCCGGGGGCGGCTGCACACGACAGGGCTCGTGTCCGCCGCGCTGGCGGCTGCCGCGGCCCTCGGGATCGACCCGCTTGAGCTCGACGAAGCCGCCGACGCGCGGACGCCGTCGGCCGCGCTGCGGGTCGCCGGGCGGCGGCTCGGGCGGCAGATGATGCGGGCCGCGCGGGCGGCGTGGCCCGATCCCTCGCTCGACCGGCTGGCCGCCGCCCGGCCCAAGGGGGCGCACCAGCCGGTCGTCCTCGGTCTCGCCGCCCGCGCGGCGGGTCTGGGGCCCGAGGACGCCGCCTACTGCTCGGCGTACGAGTGCGTCAGCGGGCCCGCGACCGCGACCGTGCGGCTGCTGAGCCTCGATCCATTCGACGCCACGGGTGCGCTGGCCCGGCTGGCACCCGAGCTCGACCTCGTCGCCCGGGCCGCGGCGGACGCGGCGCGGTGCGCGGTGGCCGAGGGGATCGACGCGCTGCCCGCGGCGTCCGCGCCGCTGCTCGAAGTCGGGGCCGAGGGGCATGCGGCCTGGCCCGCGCGGTTGTTCGCGTCGTAGGAGGCTCCGGCCTCCCCGCGCGAGCCACCGCCACCCAAGCCTTCCGGCACCCAAGCCTTCCGGCACCAAAGCCCCCTGGCCCAGGGCGAAACGAACTGCTGAACCACAGAGGAGTCGCACATGCATCTCGATCACTCCCACGACGAATCCGCCGCCGTGAGCGCCGACGCCCACCGCCCCGACGGGCGCCGCCGCGCGCTGCGGATCGGGCTCGGCGGGCCGGTCGGGTCCGGCAAGACGGCCACCGTCGCCGCGCTCTGCAAGGAGCTGCGGGACGAGCGTTCCCTCGCCGTCGTCACGAACGACATCTACACCCGCGAGGACGCCGAGTTCCTGCTGCGCGAGGCCGTCCTGCCGCCCGAGCGGATCACCGCCGTGGAGACCGGCGCCTGCCCGCACACCGCGATCCGCGACGACATCTCCGCCAACCTGGAGGCCGTCGAGGACCTGGAGGACGAAGTCGGGCCGCTGGACCTGATCCTCGTCGAGTCCGGCGGGGACAACCTCACCGCCACGTTCTCCAAGGGGCTGGTCGACGCGCAGATCTTCGTCATCGACGTGGCGGGCGGCGACGACATCCCGCGCAAGGGCGGCCCCGGCGTCACCACCGCCGATCTGCTCGTCGTCAACAAGACCGACCTCGCCCCGTACGTCGGCTCCGACCTCGCGGGGATGGCCGCGGACGCCAAGGCCCAGCGCGCCGAACTGCCCGTCATCTTCCAGTCGTTGAGGTCGGACGAGGGCATCGCCCCCGTCGCCGCCTGGGTGCGCGCCCAGTACGCCGCCTGGACCGCGTCCGCATGACCGTGCACGCCGTCGTGGCATCCGGGGTGCGCGGCATCGCCCGCATCACCGCGCGGGGCAACGGGCGGGGCGGCACCGTCCTGCCCGTGCTCGACGGCGAGGGGCCGCTCGCCCCGCGCCGCACCCGGTCGGCCGGAGCAGGGGCCCAGGTCACCCTCGTAGGAGCGATGAGCGGGCCCCTCGGGGGCGATCACCTCACCGTCGAGGCCGCCGCCCACGAGGGCGCCCGGCTGCAGATCGGCTCGGCCGCCGCCACGCTCGCCCTGCCGGGGCAGTCGAAGGAGGCCGCGCGGTACGACGTGCGCCTCACGGTCGGTGACGACGCGGAACTGCGCTGGCTGCCCGAGCAGTTGATCTCTGTACGCGACAGCGAGCTGCGGGTGACCACGCGGGCCGAGCTCGCCGCGAGCGCGACTCTCGTGCTGCGGGAGGAGCAGGTGCTGGGGCGGACCGGGGAGGAACCGGGACGGCTCACCAGCCGCCTCACCGTACGCCGACAGGGCCGCCTCCTCCTGGACCAGGAGCTCTCCTGCGGTCCAGGAGCACCCGGCGGGTGGGACGGCCCCGCTGTCCTGGCGGGGCATCGCGCCATCGGCCAGCTCGTCGTCGTACGCCCGGAGTTCGAGCAGAACCGCCCCGGCCCCGCGATGCTCGGCGAGTCGGCCGTACTCACCCCACTCGCCGGGCCCGCCGTGCTCGTCACTGCGGTCGCGCCCGACGCGCTGCGGGTGCGGCGCGTCCTGGACGAGGCGCTGCGCACTCTCACCTGAACAGGGGCATAACCGCTCAGCGGAGTTCCGTGCACCGTCTATCGGATTGGTAAAGAAACCCCTGCTGCGTCTGTCGCACTGAACCCTAAGACCGACAGGATCCTCCTACTGTTCGAAAATCGACAGGTAGATCGACAGGGGGAGGAACCAGTTGAGACGCACCACAGCATTCGGCGCCGCCGGCACGCTCATCACGGGCTCGCTCATAGCGGGCGCGATCATGGCGCCCGTCGCCAGTGCCGACGCCCGCCGGAGCGGCGGCGGCGCTGACGCCCGTCAGCGCACCAGCGCCGAGGCGCGCGGTGTCGCGCTCGCGGCGCAGCGCGCCGCCAAGGCAGGCATCGACTGGCAGGCATGCCCCGCCGACTGGGGTCTGGACAAGGCGATCAAGTGCGGCTTTGTCACTGTTCCGCTCGATTACGCCAAGCCCAACGGCAAGAAGATCAAGCTCGCCGTGGACCGCATCGGCAGCACCGGGACGAAGAAGGAGCGCCAGGGCGCTCTTCTCTACAACCCGGGCGGCCCCGGCGCCTCCGGGCTCCGCTTCCCCAACCGCGTGGTCACCAAGGCCCCGCTCTGGGAGAAGACGGCGAAGGCGTACGACTTCGTGGGCTTCGAGCCGCGCGGTGTCGGTCACTCGGCGCCCATCTCCTGCGTGGACCCGCAGGAGTTCGTCAAGGCACCCAAGCTCGACCCGGTGCCCGACTCCGCGGCGGACAAGCGCGCGCAGCGCAAGCTCGCCGCCGAGTACGCGGACGGCTGCGCCGAGCGCAGCGGCGAGATGCTGCCGCACATGACGACGCCGAACACCGCACGCGACCTGGACGTCATCCGGGCCGGGCTCGGTGAGAAGAAGCTGAACTTCCTCGGCGTCTCCTACGGCACCTACCTCGGCGCGGTCTACGGGACGCTGTTCCCGTCGCATGTGCGCCGCATGGTCGTCGACTCGGTGGTCAACCCGTCGAAGAAGAAGATCTGGTACGAGGCCAACCTCGACCAGGACGTCGCCTTCGAGATCCGTCTCAAGGACTGGATGAAGTGGGTCGCCAAGTACGACGCCACCTTCCACCTCGGCAACACCGCCGAGAAGGTCAGCAAGAACTGGGACAAGCTGCGTGCCGGCGCGAAGAAGGAGCCGCTGGGCGGAGTGGTCGGCCCCGCCGAGCTCATCGCCTACTTCCAGAGCGCTCCGTACTACGACTCCGCCTGGGTGGAGATCGCGACGAACTTCAGCAAGTACGTCGCCGGTGACGCCAAGCCGCTGATCGAGGCGGCAAGCCCCGACCTGTCGGACACCGCGGGCAACATCGCGTCGGAGAACGGCAACGCCGTCTACACCGCCGTCGAGTGCGCGGACGCCAAGTGGCCCACCAGCTGGAAGAAGTGGGACCGCGACAACACCCGCATCCACCGCGACAACCCGTTCATGACGTGGTCCAACGCGTGGATGAACCTGCCCTGCGCGACCTGGAAGAGCAAGCAGCACGAGCCGGTCGAGGTCAAGACCGGCAAGGGCCTGCCGCCCGTCCTGATCGCCCAGTCGACCCGTGACGCGGCCACCCCGTACGAGGGTGCCGTCGAGCTGCACAAGCGGTTCAAGGGCTCGCGTCTGATCACGGAGAAGGACGCCGGCTCGCACGGCATCACGAACCTGGTCAACCCGTGCCTCAACGACCGTGTCGAGGCATACCTGCTGACCGGCAAGCTGGACAGCAAGGACGTGACGTGCGCACCGCACGCCACGCCCAAGCCGTAACGGCTCGCCGCTAGGCGGCAGAAGGGGGGCGGCCGGGTTTCCGGCCGCCCCCCTTCTGCCATCCCTGCATGACCTTGGCAGGACCGTACGTCAGGGCATCAACTCAGTGGCATCCGGGGGAACTTCCGCCTGCTCGCCGCGGCGGCCCGCTCGGCCTCCTCCGCCTTCACGACCGCGGCGTACTTGTCGACGTACTCCTGCCCCGAGAGCCCGAGGATGGCGTACATGATCTCGTCCGTGACCGCGCGCAGGACCGCCTTCTCGTTCTCCATGCCCGCGTAGCGCGAAAAGTCCAGCGGTGCGCCGAAGCGGATGGACACACTCTGGAAGTTCGGCACCTTCTGGCCCGGCGGCTGCGCCTCGAACGTGCCGATCATCGCGCACGGGATCACCGGCACCTGCGCCTTGAGCGCCATCACGGCGACGCCGACCTTGCCCTTGTAGAGCCTGCCGTCGTGCGAGCGGGTGCCCTCCGGGTAAACGCCGAGCAGTTCCCCCTTGCGCAGCACGCCGAGACCCTCGCGGATCGCGGCCTGGCCGGCCTCCTTGCCGGTGCGGTCCACCGGGATCTGCCCGGCGCTGTGGAAGAACGCGGCCGTGAGGCGGCCCTTGATGCCGGGTCCCGTGAAGTACTCGGCCTTGGCGAGGAAGGTGATCCGCCGCTTGATGATGGCGGGCATCAGGAAGTGGTCCGAGAACGAGAGGTGGTTGCCCGCCACGATGGCCGCGCCGGATTCCGGTATGTGGTCGAGCCCCTCGATACGCGGCCGGAACATGAGCCGCAACAGCGGCCCCAGGACGACGTACTTCAGCAGGTAATAGAACACCCGTTGCTCCTCACTCCGGTGGACCGGCCTGGGTACTGCGTCGTCGCAGGTCACGGGTCCTCGCGCAGCGGTCAGTTTAGGTGCGCCGTCCCTACGGGAGAAGGGAGCGAAGCCGGTGGCCCCGGTCCGTTGGCCGACGGGACACCCCTAGGGGACACCCACACGGGCCGCGCGCCGACCTCGTACGAGGGACCCGGCGGCGTGTCGCCCGGGTGCGCGGCGGCTGCGGGGGTGGCCTGGCTTCTCTCTCCGACGCAGCACGTCACCGTCCCAGGAGGTCCCCATGAGGTCCCGTCCCACGTCCAGCCTGCGCCGCCCCGTCGTCGCCACCGCCGTCGCGCTGATCTCCCTCGCCGTGGCCGCGCCCGCCCACGCGGCCGAAGGAACGGCCCCCGCCCGGTCGAAGGGCGTCTTCCTCACCGTCACCGGGCAGGACAACGCCTGGGTCCGCGGGGTCCTGCTCGACTGCGTGACCCAGCGGCCCGCGCACCACCCGCACGCGGCCGATGCCTGTGCGGCGATCGACAAGGCGCACGGCGACTTCGACGCCCTGGCCGCGAAGCCGGGGATGTGCACCAAGCAGTACGCCCCGGTCACCGTGAGCGCGACGGGCAGCCACCGCGGCAGGCCGGTCAGCTGGAACAAGACGTTCGGCAACGCCTGCGAGATGGACCTCTCGACGGGCGCCGTCTTCCGCTTCTGACCGCTTTTGGCAAAGCGTTCAGCAGAGCTGCCGACAGCGCCCCGCGCCTCTCCTCGCCGCCGCGCGGCGCCCCTCAGGGGGTGCTGCGCGAGAGCACCATCGCCAGTGTGAGCATCCCGATCACGACCCAGCCGAACCACAGCCAGCCGTTGCTCCCGAGCGCGACCGTGTACGCGGTCACCGCGACCAATCCTCCGATGGTGAATACACCCATCGTCTTCGTCGAATCAGGCATCGCCCTGCCTCCTCCCGGCAGCCCCGGCGCCTCGACGCCAAGACCGCGGCCTGAGACCATCCTGACCCGCGAAGACCCTTCGCCGCTAGCGCCCGCGCGCGGCCAGTGATGCCAGATAGGCGTTGTACGCCTCCAGCTCCTTGTCGCCGTCGCGGTCCGCGGCCCGGTCCGTACGCCGTGCCTGGCGCTGTTCGGAGCGGTACCACTGGAAGAGCAGCGCGAGCAGCACGAGCACCGAAGGCACCTCGCTGAACGCCCACGCGATGCCGCCCGCCGCGGTCTGGTCGGCCAGCGCGTCGATGCCCAGGGAGGAGGGCGGGTTCTTGTACGTGCCGACCATCGGCTCGGACGCCATCATCAGCGCGATGCCGAAGAACGCGTGGAAGGGCATCCCGGCGAACAGCTCCAGCATCCGCATGATGTAGCCGGGCCGGTGCGGCCCCGGGTCGACGCCCATGATCGGCCAGAAGAAGACCAGGCCGACCGCGAGGAAGTGGACCATCATCCCGATGTGGCCCACCTTGGACCCCATCAGGGTGTCGAAGATCGGGGTGAAGTAGAGCGCGTACAGGCTCGCGATGAAGAGCGGGATCGTGAACGCGGGGTGCGTGATGATCTTCATGTAGCGGCTCTGGAGGACCCACAGCAGCCACTCGCGCGGGCCCTTGTGCCCCCGGCGTGCCGCGACCGGCAGCGCGCGCAGGGCGAGGGTGATCGGAGCGCCCATCAGGATCAGGATCGGCGACAGCATGCTGATGATCATGTGCTGCACCATGTGCACGCTGAACATGACCATGCCGTAGTCGTTCAGCTTGGTGCACATCACGAGCAGGATGGTCAGCACGCCCACCACGAACGAGATCGTGCGGCCGACCGGCCACTTGTCCCCGCGCCGTACGAGCCGGACCATGCCCCAGCCGTAGAGCGCGAGCGCCGCCAGGCAGCCGATGAGGAAGAAGGGGTCGGCCGAGAACTCGAGCCCGCGCCCCAGCGTGAACGGCGGCAGATCCATGTTCATGCCGTGCCCGCTGTGATCCATCCACTGGCTCCTGATTCGTGCGGTTGTGCGCTGTGTGTCCGCACCAGACTAGAACGGCCCCCGGACGCGGACGCGTCCGGGGGCCGTTCGTTCAGCCTTGATCTAGAGGACGCACTCCGCCTCGGCGTAGCGCTCGTCCGGCACCGTTTTGAGGGTCTCGACGGCCTCGGCCAGCGGGACCATCGTGATGTCCGTGCCGCGCAGCGCCGTCATCTTGCCGAACTCGCCGCGGTGCACGGCCTCCACGGCGTGCCAGCCGAAACGGGTGGCCAGCACGCGGTCGTACGCGGTGGGGGTGCCGCCGCGCTGGACGTGCCCGAGGATCACCGGGCGCGCCTCCTTGCCCAGGCGCTGCTCCAGCTCGCCGGAGAGCCGCGTGGCGATGCCCGCGAACCGCTCGTGGCCGTACATGTCCTTGGTGCCCTCGTCGAAGTCCATCGTGCCCTCACGGGGCTTGGCGCCTTCGGCGGCCACGACGATCGCGAACTTCTTGCCCGCGGAGAACCGTTCGCCGACCTTCCGCGCCAGCTCCTCGATGTCGAAGGGCCGCTCCGGCACGACGATCGCGTGCGCCCCGGCGGCCATGCCCGAGTGCAGCGCGATCCAGCCGGTGTGCCGGCCCATGACCTCGACGATCAGGACCCGCTGGTGCGACTCGGCGGTCGTCTTGAGGCGGTCGAGGGCCTCGGTCGCCACGCCGACCGCGGTGTCGAAGCCGAACGTCACGTCGGTGACCGCGATGTCGTTGTCGATCGTCTTGGGCACCCCGACGATCGGCAGACCCGCGTCCGAAAGCAGCCGGGCCGCCTTCAGCGTGCCTTCGCCGCCGATCGGGATGACCGCGTCCAGGCCCAGGTCGGCGAGGTGGCCCTTGGCCCGCTCGACGCCGTCGCGCAGATGCGCGGGCTGGACCCGGGACGAGCCGAGAATCGTTCCGCCACGGGCCAGGATGCCGCCCACCGCGTCCAGGTCGAGCTTGCGGTAGTCGCACTCGAGAAGGCCACGCCAGCCGTCGTGGAAGCCGATGACCTCGTCCCCGTGGTCGACGACGGCGCGGTGCACGACCGAACGGATGACGGCGTTCAGACCGGGGCAGTCGCCGCCGGAGGTGAGGACACCAATGCGCATAGCCCGGAATACCTTTGCAACGTGGGCCGAAGTCCGGACCACGTCGTCCGGCTGGAACCCCGCCACCCTATAGGCGGCAGGGGGCGGGGCAGCACCGGGCGTCCGACTGCTGGACGCCCCCGCTCACCTGTGCGGCGGGTGCTTCAGGCGGGCTGCTGCGCCGCCGTCATGCGCTCGGCGCGCAGCGCCTCGTACCAGCGGTCGTCCGTCGGCGGCAGCGCGTTCACGTCGAGGGCCAGCTTCAGGAGCAGGTCGGCGATCAGCGGGTTGCGGGCGAGGACGGGGCCGTGCATGTACGTGCCGAAGACCGTGCCGTTGAAGGCGCCCTCGGTGCCGTCGCCCGTGCCGTTGCCCCGGCCGAGCGAAACGCGTGCGAAGGGGCGCGCCGAGGGGCCGATGTGCGTGATGCCCTGGTGGTTCTCGAAGCCGGTCAGCGAGGGCAGGCCCAGCTGCGGGTCGATCTCGCCGAGGACGTCGCCGACGCAGCGGTCGCCCTCGCCGCGCGTGGAGACCACGTCGAGCAGGCCGAGGCCCGGCTCGCGCTGGCCGAGGTCGTTGATGAACTCGTTGCCCAGGATCTGGTAGCCCGCGCACACCGAGAAGACGATCGCGCCGTTGCCCACGGCACGCTGCAGACCGCCGTCGCGGCGCAGACGCTCGGCCGCGAGGCGCTGCGGGCGGTCCTCACCGCCGCCGATCAGGTAGATGTCGCCGGAGGTGGGCACCGGCTGGTCGCTGCGCACGTCGTAGCGCTCGACCTGGAGCCCGCGCTGCTGGGCGCGGCGCTCCACGACCAGGGCGTTGCCCTGGTCTCCGTACGTGCTGAGCAGGTCGGGGTAGACCCACACCAGCCGCAGGCTGTTGTCGCTCATGCTCATTCGTCCCTACGAGGGTCTAGAGGGTCCGGTGGGGTCAGTTGCCGACGCGGCGGCGCAGGTCCTGGAACGCGGTGTAGTTCGCGATCGTCTCGATCCGTCCCGGCGGCGCGAGCTGCACGGCCTCGTCGAGGGACTCGCAGACCCGGAACTCAAGGCCAGCGACCTCAAGACGCACCGCGAGGTCCAGCTTGCGGTCGCCGAGGACGAAGATCGGGTGTCCGGCGAGGCGCGTGTAGTCGACGTCCCACAGCCAGGAGGTGTCGGTGCCGTCGGCGCCACGGGCGTTCACGGAGAGCACCACCGGGGTGGGCGGCGGGTCGATCAGCGAAAACGTTTCGAGCCAGCCCGCGGGGTTCTTCGCGAGCAGCAGACGCAGATCACGGCCCTGGAACTGCACGACGTCATAGCGTCCCGCGACGGCCTGCACCTGGTACATCCGCTCCAGGGCGACCTGCGGCGGCACGCCGAAGACGGCGGCGACGGCGGCCGAGGTGGTCGCGTTCGCCTTGTTCGCGCGGCCCGGCAGCTGGAGGTGGATCGGCCAGGCCGAACCGTGCGGGTCCAGGACGTGGTCACCGGAGAGCACCCAGCTGGGCGCGGGGCGGCGGAAGCCGCACTCGCCGCAGAACCAGTCGTCCCCGGGACGCTGCATCACACCGCCGCAGGAGGGGCACGACCAGGCGTCGTCCTTCCACTCCTGGCCCGCGGCCACCCATACGACGTTCGGCGACGAGGACGCGGCCCAGACGACCAGCGGGTCGTCGGCGTTCGCGATCACGACCGCCTTGGATCCGGCCAGGCCCTCACGCCAGGCCTCCGCCATCATGCGGGTCTCACCGGCGCGGTCGAGCTGGTCGCGCGAGAGGTTGAGCAGCGCGATCGCCTTCGGCTCCACGTCACGGGCGACACCGGCGAGGTACTTCTCGTCGACCTCGATCACGCCGTACCTGGCGTCCGAGCCGCCCGCGAGGGCCGAGGTGATACCGGCCGGCATGTTCGCGCCCAGGGCGTTCGACACCACGGGCCCGCTGGCGCGCAGCGCCTCGGCGAGCAGCCGGGTGGTGGTCGTCTTGCCGTTCGTGGCGGAGACGAGCACCACGTCCAGGTGCGTGGCGAGACGCCCGAGCAGGTCGGGGTCGAGTTTGAGTGACACGCGGCCGCCGATCACCGATCCGCTGCCGCGGCCCGCCGCGCGCGACACCGCCGCGGCCGCCTTGCCCGCCGTCACGGCCAGCTTGGCCCGCGGCGACAGCGGGTCCGTGTTGCCTGCCATCAGTTCTGGATCCTCCTTGCGTACGGCGCCGCGCCTGCCCCCGGCAACGCGATGAACCTCAGCCTATCGAGATCCACTCCCAAGCCCGAACCGCGGCACCACCCCGACCCCGGGGCTTTCCAAGGACCGTACCCTTGCCGCCATGCGAAGCGGCTCGATCCCGGGCGCCTCAGGGCGCGTACGACCTCTGACACTGCTCGGTGACCCCGTGCTGCACAAGCCCTGCGAGGAGGTCACCGCTTTCGGCCCCGAACTGGCCCGGCTCATCGAGGACATGTACGCCACGATGTACGCCGCCCAGGGCGTGGGTCTGGCTGCCAACCAGATCGGCGTGAGCCGACGGGTCTTCGTGTACGACTGCCCGGACGACGACGATGTACGTCATCTCGGGTACGTGGTGAACCCGCGCCTCGTGGAGGCGGACGGAGTCAGCGTGCGCGGCCCGGAGGGCTGTCTCTCGCTGCCGGGCCTCGAAGCGGGCACGCCCCGCTTCGACCACGCCGTGGTGGAGGGGCTCGACATGCTGGGTGAGCCGGTGCGGGTGCACGGAACCGGCTGGTTCGCGCGCTGCCTGCAGCACGAGTGCGACCACTTGGAGGGCGGCGTCTACACCGATCACGTCACGGGCTGGCGGCGGCGCAAGGTTCTGCGGGCCGCCGCCAAGGCGTCCTGGAACAGCTGACGCCCCGCGCCCGGCCGGTCCTGTCAGGTCCTCAGAACCCGGGGCCGCCGACGCGGTTGCCCGCCGCGGCGAGCCGTCCCCACAGCAGGTCGGCCAGGCTGCTGACCAACTCGGCGCGCGGGCAGGGGCGTTCGCCCAGCCACCAGTCGCCCGCCGCGTGCATCATGCCGACGATGCCGTGCCCCCACACGCGGGCGAGCTGCGCGCTTCCCGGGCCGAGATCGACCCGCTCCTCGATGACCTGCGCGAGCTCCTCGCCCATGCGGCGCAGGACCGGGGCGGAGTGCAGACCCACGTCGAAGCCCTGCTCGCCGGGGGCGGCGCCGTCCGAGGGGTGCATGAGGAAGCGGTATACCTGCGGGCGGGCCTCGATCGCGGCGAGGTAGGTGTCGAGGGTCTGCTCGACGCGCTCCCTGCGCTCGGCCGGGGCGTCCAGGGCGGCGCGCAGCGATTCGAGGAGCGCGTCGGTGTGCCGCGTGGCGAGCGCGGCGTACAGTCCGCCCTTGTCGCCGAAGTGCCGGTAGAGGATCGGCTTGGTGATGCCGGCCTCCGCGGCGATGGCGTTCATCGAGGCGCCGGGCCCGTCGCGAAGCACCACCCGGTCCGCGGCCTCGAGCAGCTCGCGCCGCCGGCGCTCGGCAGACCGTTGCTGCTCGGTCTGCTGTGTGGTGGTCTCCATAGCGTTTCTCTCCCCGCCCATGCGATTGCGCCCCGCACGCGCAACGTAACACCCCGCGCGAGGCGCCCATCGAACGGGCGGCCGGGAGTTGACATCGGCTACCGGCCGGTAACAGACTCCAGTTACCGCAAGTAACGTACGTCTTCACCGCAGGTCCTGGAGGGGTCATGGCCGAGTTCACCATGGAGCTCAACGACGAACAGAAGGAGGTCCGGGACTGGCTCCACGGGTTCGCCGCTGATGTGATCCGTCCGGCCGCCGCCGAGTGGGACGAGCGCGAAGAGACGCCGTGGCCGATCATCCAGGAGGCCTCGAAGCTGGGGATCTACTCCCTCGACTTCTACGCCCAGCAGTTCTTCGACCCCACGGGCCTGGGCATCGTGATGGCGACCGAGGAGATCTTCTGGGGTGACGCGGGCATCGGCCTGTCCATCATGGGCACGGGCCTGGCCGCCGTCGGCGTGCTCGCCAACGGCACCGAGGAGCAGATCGGCACCTGGATCCCGCAGATGTACGGCGACGTGAACGACGTCAAGCTCGCCGCCTTCTGCTCCTCCGAGCCCGACGCGGGCTCGGACGTGGCCGCGATGCGCACCCGCGCCGTCTACGACGAGGCCAAGGACGAGTGGGTCCTCAACGGCACGAAGACCTGGGCGACCAATGGCGGCATAGCCAACGTCCACGTCGTCGTCGCGGTCGTCGACGCCGAGCTCGGCTCCAAGGGCCACGCCTCCTTCATCGTCCCGCCGAACACCCCGGGCCTCTCCCAGGGCCAGAAGTTCAAGAAGCACGGCATCCGGGCCTCGCACACCGCCGAGGTCGTCCTGGAGGACGTCCGCATCCCCGGGCACTGCCTGCTCGGCGGCAAGGAGAAGCTCGACGAGCGCCTCGCCCGCGCCAGGGAGCGCGCCAAGACCGGCGGCGAACGCGTGAAGAACGCCGCGATGGCCACGTTCGAGGCGTCCCGCCCGGTGGTCGGCGCCATGGCCGTGGGCACGGCCCGTGCCGCGTACGAGGAGGCCCTGGAGTACGCCAAGACGCGTACGCAGTTCGGCCGCCCGATCATCGACAACCAGGGCATCGCCTTCCAGCTCGCCGACATGCGTACACAGATCGACGCGGCCCGTCTGCTCGTCTGGCGCGCTTCGTGGATGGCGAGCACCGGCAAGAAGTTCGAGTCGGCCGAGGGCTCGATGTCGAAGCTGTACGCGAGCGAGGTCGCCAAGAAGGTCACCGCGCAGGCGGTGCAGATCCTCGGCGGCAACGGCTTCACGCGGGAGTACCCGGTGGAGCGCATGCACCGTGACGCCGCGATCTACACGATCTTCGAGGGCACGAGCGAGATCCAGCGTCTGGTGATCGCCCGCACGTTGTCGGGGATGCCGATCCGCTAGCAGGGGCGCAAGCCCGCCGGCAGAGGCGCAAGTCCGCCGACAGGGGTGCGAGAGAGATAGACAGGCAGCCTTGCAAGGTTGCCTGTCTATCTCGTACGGTGACGTACATGAGCGCACCCCTTGACGACTCGGCCCCCGAGCAGATCGCCGCCGACCTGTCGAACGTCGTCCGGCGACTCGTGCGACGCCTGCGCGGCGTGACACCGGCGACCGGACTCAGCCCCACGCAGCGTTCCGTGCTCGCCCGCCTCGACCACGGGGGCCCCGCCACCACCGCGGCCCTGGCCCGCGAGGAGCTCGTCAGGCCCCAGTCCATGCGCCTGACCGTGGCCGCCCTCGAGGAGATGGGGTTCGTCGAGCGCGCCCCCGATCCCGACGACGGGCGGCAGTCCGTCGTCTCCGTGACCGATCCGGGGCACCGCACGCTCACCGAGATGCGGGCCGCCAAGCACGACTGGCTCTCGACGGCCCTGGCCGACGGACTCGATCCGGCCGAGCGCCGCCAACTGGCCGATGCCATCGTGCTGTTGGAGCGACTGGTGCAGAAGTGAGGGCGGCGACGACCACGCCGGCCCGCCCGGCGGCGGACGGGCGTCCCGCCTTCGGGGCGCGGCTCACCGCGCCCCTCCTCCTCGGCTCCCTGCTCAACCCGCTCAACACGACGATGATCTCCACCGCCCTGGTGGCGATCGGGCACGACTTCGGCGTCGGCGCCGCCGACACCGTCTGGCTCGTGTCCGTCCTCTACCTCGCGAGCGCCGTCTCCCAGCCGGTGCTCGGCAAGCTCGCCGACAGCATCGGGCCGCGCCGGGTCTTCCTCGGCGGGCTCGTGGGCGTCGTCGCCTCCGGGCTCGTCGGCACGCTCGCCACCGGCTTCGGCTGGCTGCTCGTCTCCCGGCTGCTACTGGGCGTCGGCACCTCCGCCGCCTACCCCGCGGCCATGGCCGTCCTGCGCGACGAGTCACGCAGGCTGGGCACGCCGACTCCGCGCACCGTCCTTGGCCGGCTCTCCTTCGCCGCGCTCGGCAGCGCGGCGATCGGACCGACGCTCGGCGGCCTCCTGGTCGCGACCGCCGGATGGCGCGGCATCTTCGCCGTCAACATCCCCGTCGCACTCCTCGCGTACGGCGCGGCGCTCCGCTGGATCCCCAAGGACCCGCCGCCAGGGGAGCGGCGGGGCAAGGGCGCCGCGGGAGGCCTCGACCCCCTCGGCACCCTGCTCTTCACCGGCGCGCTGACCTGCCTCGTCGTCTTCCTGCTCGACCTGGCGCACCCCCTGTGGTGGCTGCTGGCCCCCGTGGCGGCGCTCTCCGCCGTGCTGACCTGGTGGCAGCTGCGTCACCCGCACCCCTTCATCGACCTGCGCATGCTCGGCCGCAACCACGCGCTGGCCCGCACCTATCTGCGGCACGGCCTGAGCTACCTCGTCGTGTACTGCGTGATGTACGGATTCACCCAGTGGCTGGAGGAGGCGCGCGGCCTCTCGTCCCTGCACACCGGGCTCGTCATGCTCCCCATGTCGCTCGCCGCGCTCGCCTGCTCACTGCTCGGCGCCCGTACGAAGGGCATTCGCGCCCCGCTGGGCATCGCCTCCGTCCTGCTCGTCGTGGGCAGCGGGCTGCTCTTCCTCACCTCGGGCGGTACGCCGCTCGCCGTGCTCCTCCTGGCGGGCGCCTGCTTCGGCATCCCGCAGGGCCTGATGGGCACCAGCAACCAAGCGGCCGTCGCGAGTTTCGCCCCGGCCGACGCGATCGGCTCGGCCGCGGGGCTGCAGCGCACGGCCCAGTACATCGGCGCCATCGCCGCGTCCGGTCTGATCGGCCTCGCCTACGGGCAGCGGGCCGACGACGCGGGCCTGCACCTCATGGCCGCGGTCGGCGCCGTCCTGGCGCTGGCCCTGGTCGCCCTGACCCTCACCGACCGGGCCTTGCGCGCCCGCCCCTGACTGACCAACTCCCTCCCCAACCATCCCCGTACGACCCCCGTACGACCCCCGTAAGAAAGAGATCTGAGCCATGACTGCCACCACCCTCGACCCCACCACGGCGCTCGTCATCGTCGACCTCCAGAAGGGCATCACCGGCCTGCCCACGGTCCATCCCTCCGCGGAGATCGTCGAACGCTCCGCCCGTCTCGCCGACGCCTTCCGCGAGCGCGGCCTGCCCGTCGTCCTGGTCCGGGTCACCGGCGGCGCCCCCGGGCGTACCGAAGGCCCCGCCCGCGGCGGCGACGTACCCGCGGACTGGGCGGACTTGGTGCCCGAACTCGGCCGCCAGGAAAGCGACATCGTCGTCACCAAGCAGCAGTGGGGCGCCTTCTACGGCACCGACCTCGACCTCCAGCTGCGCCGCCGGGGCGTCACCCAGGTGGTGGTCACCGGCATCGCGACGAGCATCGGCGTCGAGTCGACGGCCCGCGCGGCACACGAGCACGGCTACCACGTCACGGTCGCCGTGGACGCGGTCACCGAAATGGACGCCGAGGCGCACCGCAACAGCGTCGAGAAGGTCTTCCCGAGGCTCGGCGAGACGGACACGGCGGAAGCGATCATGAAGCTGCTGTGATCGACCCGGGGACGGGCGCCGGTACGGGCTAGGGCCGGTACACGTACGGCGTCGTCACGCTCAGCTGCTCGAACCCGAGGCGCTGGAGGATCGGGCGGCTGTCCTCCGTGGCGTCCACCTGGAGGTAGCGGTAGCCGCGTTCGGCGGCGATGCGGGTGCGGTGGGCGATCAGCGCCCGGTAGATGCCCTTGCCCCGCCACTCGGGCGCGGTGCCGCCGCCCCAGAGGCCCGCGAAGTCGGTGCCGGGGCAGAACTCCATGCGGGCCGAGCTCACCGGCACGTCGCCGGCCATCGCGACCACCGCGACGATGGTGTCCGGGGTCTCGGTCAGCTGGGCGAGGACCCGCTTGGCGAGGCGTTCGCCGAGATCCGAGCTGTCCTCGCCGAACGCCACGTCGTGGGCGTCCGCCATCAGCCGCGCACCGGCCGCGTCCGTCACCGGCAACAGGCGTACGCCTTCGGGCAGTACGGGCTCCGTCGGCAGGTCGGCGACCTCGGCCACCAGCATGGTCTCCGCCGGCTCGGGGACGAAGCCCGCCGCCAGCAGGCGGTCGGCGAGGTCGGCCGGGCTGTCGTGGGAGTGCAGCTTCCACTCGAACTCGCGCCCGAGCGAGCCGTAGTGGCGCACCTGCTCGGCGATGACGGCATCGGCCGTCGCCGCATCGACATCCGCCCAGTGAACGCCGTTCCAGTCATGCGCGGCCCCGGTCTGCCGAACGACGGCCCCGACCCGCTCGACACACACACCGGCACTGTCCGCCTGAGCGCCACGCCGGATCTGCCGGTCGTACGCCGCCAATACCGCTTCGAGATCCATGCGGGCACTTCAGCAGCGGGGCGGGGGTGGGGCAAGCGAATTACCGCTGGTGGCGCTCCAACTCCACCCTTGGGCGCAGACCCTGCGGCAGGCCGCAGCTCCTGGGGTGCACGGCCATCGCATACTGCCCTCGCCAGGGCGGTGAGTACGGAGGATGAGGGAGGGCGGCGCGGCGCGGCGCGTCGGTGGGATGCCGGGGGAAAGCTCCTGGTTACGCCTGCCAGTGACAGCGCAGGGCCGCGGTGGCGAAGCCGGGGCCGAAGGCGACGGAGACGCCGTGCGCACCCTCTGCGGGCGGGGCCGCATGGGTGCGTTCAAGGACCCGGAAGACGCTCGCGCCGCCCATGTTGCCCTCATCGGTGAGTGTGTCCACGGAATGGCGGATGTCATGGGCATCGAGACCGAGTGCCTTCGCGGCGTCCGAGATGATGCGATGGCCGCCGGGGTGGATCACTGCGAAGTCGACATTCTGCGGCCCGAGCCAGTCCATGAGGACCGGGAACGTTTCGGCAGCGGCGGACGGGGCCTGCTTGGTGGAATCGAAATGCATCCCGCGTGCGTCAAGTCGGCCTCTGTACCGGTCGAGGCTGTCGGGCAGCGTGTACTCGAAGGTGTCCTCGATGGCCAGGCCCGCGGTCAGCGGAGTTCCGGTGACGACCGCGGCGCCCGCGGCGTCCGCGAACAACGCCTTGTAGATCATCGCTTCCATGGTCGTGGCGGAGTGGTTGTAGGAGGTGGAGAGGACTTCCGCCGCCACCACCAAGACCTTGCTGTCCGGATGCGCGGCGATGAGGTCCGATGCTCGGACGAGGCTTTGGACGCCTCCGGCACAGGCGACGGTCGTCAGTGCGACACGGCGCACTGTGGGGCGCAGGCCGAGCCGAGCCATGAGGTGGATGTCGAGGTTGGGGACGGCCCAGCCGGTGGAGTGCGTGGTGACGATCGCGTCGATGTCTCCCGCCGTCAGCCCTGCCGCGGCGAGGGCTGCCGTGGCGGCCTGCTCGGACATCGTGACGGCATCGTCGAACGCGGCCTGGGTGCGCTCGTGGACGTCGGCCGTGCCGGAGACGGTGGGTGAGATGAGGGGGCGGGTGAAATGGCGGGTGCGTACACCGCAATTGCCCACGACACGCAGGATCGAGGAGAGCCGCGGGTGATCGTGGTGGTGGGCGCGGATGTTGTCGGCTATCTCATCGGTCGTGACCTTGTGCGAGCCGAACACGGTTCTGGGGCTGGATACGAAGGCAGGCACGGTTGCTCCCACGGTGCTAGGGCGGGCGGGTGCCGTTCAACGTACTTGACGGGGCTGAAATCCTACCCCTGCGCTTGCGGGGGGAAGGGCAGCGGCAGACGTGCCGTCAGTTGGCTCGAAGTACCGGCGCGCGAGTGTGACTGCGCTGTGCGCCCGCCTTGAATATGAGGATGAACAACCGTGCACCGGGCGCCGCCATGGGTTGTGCCGCGCAGATCGACACCCATCCCGGCCCGTGCAGGGCGTGGCGCAACGGGCGTTCGTGCCCGTCGGGATGGATCAGGGCGCCGTCGGTCTCGTACAGGGCGGCCATCTCGGGGTCCGTGAGGACCTCTTTCTCGATCTGGCGGAGAATCTCGTCGTCCGGCCGGGCCGTGAGCGCGGCACGCAGCTGCGGTAGAACCATCGGCGCCCACGAGTTGCGCCAGTCCGTCAAAGATTCCCGGCCGTTGCGGTCAAGAAGCATCCACCGCATGGTGTTGCTCGGTACGTGGCCTTCGGGGAACAGGGCGGCGAAGGCGTCGTTGTGCGCGAGCAACTCCCATGAGGCGTCGGTGACGTACGCCATGTGCTTGATGCCGTCCACGGCCTCCCGCCACACACCGGCGATCTCCTTGCCTGATGACGAGTACAGCGGTCCCGGTGGCTCCTGCATCAATGCGTACCGACACAGCGAAACCCACTCCTGCTCATTGAGCCCGAACAACCGCGCCACATCCCGCAGCAGCGAAGTGGGCGGATTGGGGTAACTGCCCGACTCCAGGCGGTGATACGTCCCGATCGCCCGGTGCAGCAGCTGGTCGACCTGATGCTGGGAGAGGCCGCGGGCCCGGCGTCCCTGGCCCGTGGGGCGGCTGAAGCCGTGTGATTCGGGGGCAATGAGGGCGCGTCGTTCGCGGAGCAGTGCGCGCAGCGCCGTCTTGTTCATGGTGGGTAATCCCTCTTGGTGCATGCCGAGTTGAGCATCAGCAGTCTAAATATTCTCACCAGCTTTGGTAGTAAAGATTGCCCGAAGAAAAACGATCAGTCGATGCGGCATCATGGGCGGAGCGGGACCACCGACCTGCGAGTTCCATCGTCGGCGGGCACGCGGACACAACTGTGGGGCATCTTGACCGGGGAGCTGGAAATTGGCTGAAATTCCCCGGCGTTGGATACCCCCTAGGCCCATTGGGCCGCTGCGGGAAGAGTATGGATCGCTTGTTCGTATTCCGATGTGTGTGGTCGGAAGCGTGGCACTCGGGACGTACGACGCATGACTTCCCGAATCGGTTCCTGGGTCCACTGGCTGCGGCCGGTGCCGTCACTCGCCATTACGTAGCGGCCACGGTACCGGCCGCCCGCGGTTGTCCCGGGGGCGGTTCGCCCGAGCCGGTCAACAGCCGCCTCAGCCGGCAGGCAGCTGCTCCTCGGCACGGGCCAGGATCTCCGTCACGCGTACCCCGAACCGCACGTCGCAGTCGTGCGCGCGGCCGGATCGTGCCGAATCGACGAGCGCGTCGATCGCCGAGCGGAACGCGTCCAGCGCCCCGCCCCCCGACGGCATCAGCGCCGTCCCCGCCTCACCGCGCAACTCCACCGTCACCCCCGCGGCCTTCGCGGGCGTGGTCAGGCTCAGCGTCGCCGTGCTGGACGCCCCGCCGCTGTGCCGCAGGATCAGATGGACCAGATCCGCCTGTCCCGCCGCCGCCGTCACGTCGGTGACATCGCCGAGCACCGGCATCAGGGCGGACAGCGCGTGCGGGCCCACGTCCCACAGGCCGCCCCGCCGTGCCCGCCACGGCGAGGAGAACGGGCTGGTCCCGTCCGGCGAGTAGAACGAGCCGTACCAGTCGGCGCGCCCCGTGAACCAGCCCTCCGTCGCCGCCTGCTGGGACACCCAGGCCGACGTCGGCGCGGCGAAGCGCAGCGTGAAGAAGACCACGGACGCCACCCTGGCCGCCTCGACCGCCGCCGCGAGGTCACGCGCCGCGGCCACCGTCGTCGCCACCGGCTTGTCGAGGAGCAGATGACGGCCCGCCGCCGCTGCCCGCGCGGCGAGCGGCGCCTGTACGTCCGGCGGGACGGCGAACGCCACGGCGTCGCTCGCCGCGAACAGTTCGTCCACGTCCGCGTACGCCGTGGTCGCGTGCGCCGCGGCCAGCGCGGCCGTCGCGTCGGGCCGGCGCCCCCATACGCCGCTGAACTCCACGTCCGGGTGCGCGGCGAGCGCCGGAGCGTGCGTGGACGAGGCCCAGGGGCCCGTGCCGACCAGTCCAATTCGCAGTCTCGTCATGGGCGGCATTATGGCTGACTCCATACCGTCGGCGGTGGCGCCGACCAGCGCCCGCAAGGCGGTTGGCCGCTCTTCGCCGACGTGTTCACATCGCGGATGGCTTGATCTCGTATCCGAAATCGGCGGTGGTGAAAGCCCATTCACCCGCTATGGTGAATTCTCATTCACTTGGTTTCGCCCGCTCTTCACTTCTCTCCACTTCGTGTCCGCGCTGGAGTGATCATGAAGCTCGTCCCGATTTCTTCCGCAGACAGAGCGCGCACAGGTGCCCGCCTGACGGTTCCCGTCCTGGCCTTCGGCGGCATTCTCATGGCGATCACGCAGACGGTGGTCGTGCCCCTGCTCCCCGATCTGCCCCGCCTGACCGGAAGTTCACCGGGCGCGGTGTCCTGGCTGGTCACCGCCACCCTCCTGGCCGGGGCCGTCCTGACGCCCGTACTGGGCCGGGCCGGCGACATGTACGGCAAGCGGCGGGTGCTGCTCGCCGCGCTGGGCCTGATGACCGTGGGATCGACGCTGTGCGCGCTCACCTCCGACATCCGGCTGCTGATCGCGGCCCGCGCGCTGCAGGGCGCGGCAGCGGCCGTCGTCCCTCTGTCGATCAGCATCCTGCGGGACGAACTCCCGCCGGAGCGCACCGGTTCGGCGGTGGCGCTGATGAGCTCGACGGTCGGCATCGGGGCGGCGCTCGGCCTGCCGCTCGCCGCGCTGATCGTGCAGTACGCGGACTGGCACGCCATGTTCTGGGCCACGAGCGCGCTGGGCGCCATCGGGCTCGCCCTCGCCTGGTGGACCGTACGCGAATCGCCCGTTCGCTCCCCGGGGCGCTTCGACACCTGGGGCGCGCTGGGTCTCGCCGTGGGCCTGGTCTGCCTGCTGCTCGCGGTGTCGCAGGGCGGGCAGTGGGGGTGGGGCAGCGCGCCCGTACTCGGCCTGTTCGCCGGGTCCGTCGTGACCTTGACCGTGTGGAGCAGGCAGCAACTGCGCTCGAAGCAGCCCCTGGTGGACCTGCGCCTGGCCGCGGGGCGGCGCGTCGCGCTGCCGCACGTGGCGGCGCTCCTGGCCGGGTTCGCCTTCTACGCCAACTCCCTGGTCACCGCCCAGCTGGTGCAGGCGCCCGTGGCGAGCGGCTACGGACTGGGTCTTTCGATCGTGGCGACGGGCCTGTGCCTGCTGCCCAACGGCGTGATCATGCTGGTGCTCTCGCCCGTGTCGGCGCGGGTGTCCACCGCTTACGGCGCCCGCGTGACGCTGGCCATCGGGGCGGCCGTCATCGCGCTCGGCTATGTCGTACGCATCGTCGACAGCCGTCACCTGTGGGTGATCATCCTGGGGGCCGCCGTGGTCTCGGTGGGGACGACGTTCGCGTACTCGGCCCTGCCCACCCTGATCCTGCGGGCGGTGCCCCTCGCGCAGACCGCGTCCGCGAACGGCGTGAACGTCCTGATGCGCACCATCGGGCAGAGCGTGTGCAGCGCGGCGGTCGCCGCCGTCCTCGTCCGGCACACCACGCTGCTCGACGGGGTGCACGTGCCGACCCTGTCCGGCTACCGGCTGGCCTTCGCCATGGCCGGAGCCGTCGCTCTCGTCGCCTGCGCCGCGGCCCTCGCCATACCCTCGGATCCCGCGCCCCAGGGCTCGGAGCGGGCCGCCGGGCAGCCGGGACCCACGCAGGAGACGGCCCTGGAAGGGAAGAAGGTGACGCCATGAACACCACCTCCGCACCCGCGCCCGCCCGCCGGGACGCCGAAGCGACGAAGGCCGTCATCATCCGCGCCGCCCGCTACCTCCTCGCCCGGCACGCGCACGCCGACATCACGCTCAAGGCGGTGGCCGAACGGGCGGGTGTGAGCGCGCCGTTGATCCTCAAGTACTTCGGCAACAGGGACGCGCTCTTCGCCCGCATCATGTCCTTCGAGGCCGACGTCGAGGCCCTCCTCGACGCGCCCCTGGCCGCACTGGGCCACCACATGGTCCACCACCTGCTGACCGGGCAGGCGGAGCACGGCGCCGATCCCATCCTGCGGATCGTCTTCGCCCCGCTCCACCGCGAACAGGGCGACATCCTGCGCGCCAACTTCCGTACTCAGGTGGTGGACCGGCTCGGTGAGCGCCTCGAAGGGCCGGACGCGGGGCTGCGCGCCGAGCTCGCGGTGGGCACGCTGCTCGGTCTCGGCGTGATGTACGGGATAGCCCGCGCGCCACGCGTGCGCGCCGCATCCGTCGCCGAGATCACCGCGCGGTACGGACCCACGGTGCAGGCCTTCCTCACGCCTGCGTGAGAGTCTCGGACTCCGGAACCCCGTCGACCTCCGGAACGGAGAGCACGTATGAGCGACGCGAGTGAACGCCCCGCCCTGGCGAGCGAGTTGGGTATGGAGCCGCACCCGGAAGGCGGCTGGTTCGTCGAGACCTGGGCCTCGGGGCACTCCTTCACGCCTCCGGGCTACCCCGGCGCGCGGACCGCGGCCACCGCCATCTACTTCCTGCTCTGCCCGGGGGAGGAGTCCCGCTGGCACGTGGTGCGCTCCGACGAGATCTGGCTCTGGCACCGCGGCGGCCCCCTCGACCTGCGACTGGGCGGTGACGGTGAGCTCCCGAAGGAGGGTGCGGCGCCCATGCGCCTGGGACCGGACGTCGAGCACGGCGCACGCCCGCAGATCCTGGTGCCCGGCGGTGTGTGGCAGGCGGCTCGCCCGGCCGGCGACGAGCCGGTCCTGGTGAGCTGCGTCGTCGCGCCCGGCTTCGACTACGCGGACTTCCGGCTGGCGGACTGACGCGGCGCGGCCGTCGACGAGGCGTCCCGGGGCGAGCGCACCACCGTGCCCGCCGAGCCCTTGCCCCGGTGCACGACGGCGACCGCGACGAGCCCGACCGCGAGGCCCACCGCCGTCTGTACGCCGAAGGGTTCGCCGAACATCAGGGCGCCCCACAGGGCCGTCACCGGCGCCATCAGGAACATGAGCGTGTTGACCTGCGTGACCCCGGAGCGCCGCAGGATCAGCCAGTAGAGCCCGTACCCGCCAAACGTGGAGAGCGTCACCAGCCAGCTGATCGCCACCCAGAACGACGCCTCCGCGGGCGGCTCGGCGGCGCCCGCGCCCACGGCGAGCGCGGTGAAGATGACGGCGCTGGTCACGCAGTGGACCGTCATCGAGACCGCCGGGGCGACCGGGCGGGGGGAGCGGCGGTCCAGGAAGGTCGCCGCGACCAGCGAGAACATGCCGAGGAACGGCACCAGATAGGCCCACCACGGAGCGTCGGTGCCGCCCGTGGCGTCCGCCGCCGTCACGATGGCCACCCCGCTCACGCCGAGCCCCAGGCCCACCCACTGCGTGCGCGATACGTACTGGCCGAGCAGCGGCCCGGCGAGGGCGCCCGCGACCAGGGGCTGGGTGCCGTCGATCAGGGCGGTGGTGCCGCTGGAGACGCCGAGCTGGATCGCGTAGTACACGGTGAGCAGATAGCCGCTCTGCGAGAGCGCCCCGACCGCCGCCTGGCGCAGCGCGTCACGTGCCGTGAGCCCCTTCCATGACGCTCGCGCCACGGTGAGGGCGATTAGGGCGAGCACGAGGGCCAGCGGCAGGAACCGCCACATCAGGACCGTCACCGCGCAGGCGCTCCCGGCGCCCAGCTTGGCTCCGATGAAACCCGAGCTCCAGGTCAGTACGAACGCGATCGAGAGCAGGACGTTCATGGCGTTCCTCCGATAGCGGCTGGGTATACAGATCGGTCTACTCGCCGTCGAGTATACAGATCGGTTTACTATGGAGAGATGGACGACAAGGTGAGTGAGATCGCGAAGGCCGCCACGGGCTCGGGGAGTGCGCCGCACAGGATCGTCATGACGCCGGGGGCGCGGCGCGCCCTGGACGCCGCGAGCGCGCTGTTCTACGACCGCGGTATCCACGCCGTCGGTGTGGACCTGATCGCCGCGGAGGCGGGGGTCACCAAGAAGACGCTGTACGACCGGTTCGGCTCCAAGGAGCAGATCGTCGTGGAGTATCTGGCGGCCCGTGACGAGCGCTGGCTGGCCTTCCTCGCTCCGTACGTCGAGAACGCGACCACCCCGCGGGCCAGGGTCCTGGCCGTTTTCGACGCCTCGCGCGACTGGGCCGGGGTGAACAGCGCCAAGGGGTGCAGCATGGTCAACGCGCACGCCGAGATCAGCGACCCCGCGCACCCCGCCTATCAGGTCATCACCGGTCAGAAGGCGTGGATGCTCGCCCTGTTCACCGGCCTGGCCCGTGACATCGCGCCCCGGCGTGCGGCGAAGCTGGGCCGCACGCTCATGCTGCTGCACGAGGGTGCCCTGGTCGCGCACGGCCTGCGCATCTTCCCGGACGCGATCGGCCGGGCCCGCGACGATGCGGCGGCGGTGCTCCGTGAGGCCTCGCGCCCCACCGCTGCCGCCGATGAAAAGCGCAGGTGAGAGCCCCTTTGGGGAAGTCTTTGCCGTTGGCCGGAATGCGCCGTTCCGTGTTACCGGCTCATTGACCGTACGCAGTCGCGAGGCGCACCCTTGCCATATAGCTGCCATCTACACCTAGTTTGCCGGGTGGTAGCGCACAGGCAGCGTGAAGCAGGAGGTAGCGCATGTGTGGCATTACTGGCTGGGTCTCCTTCGACCGTGATCTGCGGTCCGCGTCCGGCACGTTGGACGCGATGACCGAGACGATGTCCTGCCGTGGCCCCGACGACCGCGGCACCTGGATCGAAGGCCCCGCCGGACTCGGGCACCGCAGGCTCGCCATCATCGACCTGCCCGGCGGGCGCCAGCCCATGACCGCGGCGACACCGCGTGGCACCGTCGCCCTCGTCTACTCGGGGGAGACCTACAACTACACCGAACTGCGCCGTGAACTGACCGGCCGCGGCCACGAGTTCACCACCGACTCCGACACCGAAGTCGTCCTGCGCGGCTATCTGGAGTGGGGCGAGGCGGTTGCCGAACGGCTCAACGGCATGTACGCGTTCGCGGTGTGGGACGGCAGGAACGACAAGCTCGTCATGATCCGCGACCGGATGGGCATCAAGCCCTTCTACTACTACGAGACCCCGGACGGCGTCCTGTTCGGCTCCGAGCCCAAGGCGATCCTCGCCAATGAGCTGGCCCGCGCACGGGTGAACGCCGACGGTCTGCGGGAGCTCTTCACCTTCGTCAAGACGCCCGGTCACGCCGTGTGGGAGGGCATGCGCGAGGTCGAGCCCGGCACCGTCGTGACCGTCGACCGCTCCGGCCCGCGCCGTCACGTCTACTGGCAGCTGGAGACCCGGCCGCACCCCGACGGCCAGGAGGAGTCGATAGCCAAGGTGCGCGAGCTCCTCGACGACATCGTGCGCCGCCAGCTCGTCTCGGACGTGCCGCGCTGCACGCTGCTCTCCGGCGGCCTCGACTCCTCGGCGATGACCGCGATCGCCGCTCGCCAACTCGGCGAGGCAGGCGAGACCGTACGCAGCTTCGCCGTCGACTTCGTCGGCCAGAGCGAGAACTTCGTCGCCGACGAACTGCGCTTGACCCCGGACACGCCCTACGTGCACGACGTGGCCAAGGCCTCCGGCACCGATCACCGCGACATCGTCCTCGACTCGCACGCCCTCGCCGACCCCGAGGTCAGGGCCAAGATGATCCGCGCCCGCGACCTGCCCATGGGCTTCGGCGACATGGACGCCTCCCTCTACCTCCTCTTCCGTGCCATCCGCGAACACTCGACGGTCGCGCTCTCGGGCGAGTCGGCGGACGAGGTCTTCGGCGGCTACCTCCAGTTCTTCGACGAAGAGGCCCGCAATGCCGACACCTTCCCCTGGCTGGTGAAGTTCGCCGAGCACTTCGGCGACGACGCGGACGTCCTGCGCCCTGACCTGGCCGCGACCCTCGACCTGCCCGCGTACATCCAGCAGAGCTACGACACGGCGGTCGCCAAAATCCAGCGCCTCGACGGCGAGAGCGACTTCGAGTTCCGGATGCGCAAGGTCTGCCATCTGCACCTGACCCGGTTCGTGCGCGTCCTGCTCGACCGCAAGGACCGCGCGAGCATGGCCGTCGGCCTCGAGGTGCGGGTGCCGTTCTGCGACCACCGCCTGGTCGAGTACGTCTACAACACGCCCTGGTCCCTGAAGTCCTTCGACGGCAGGGAGAAGAGCCTCCTGCGGGAGGCGACCGCGGACGTCCTGCCGCGCTCCGTGTACGACCGGGTGAAGAGCCCCTATCCCTCCACCCAGGACCCCAAGTACGCGATCGCCCTCCAGGGGCACGTCAAGGACCTCCTCGCCAAGCCCGACCACCCGGTGTTCGACCTCGTCGACCGGGACCGCGTGGCGCGGGCCGCGGGGCGCGACGTACCGCAGATCACCCAGGCGTCCCGGCGTGGTCTCGAACGCACGCTGGACCTGGCGCTCTGGCTCGACCTGTACAAGCCGGAGATCTCCCTGGCCTGAGGCTCACCGCCCCTCACTGCCCCGAGCAGCTGCGGACCGTCGGCTGCGGTGGGACCCGCTCCTCGGGGGCGGGCTCCACTGCGGTCGCGAGCGTGTCCAGGAAGCGCTGGAGCGCGGGTGCGCCACCGGGGCCCAGGCTGCGGCGGATGCGCGGCACGGCCGCCGGGGCGCCGGAGCCGCGCCGGGCGCCGGCGGTGAGGCAGGGGAGCTCCGAGGCGTCGACGGTCGCGGCCCGGCGTATGAACTCGTCGACCGTGAGGCCGAGCTGGTCCGCGTTGCGCTGGACCGCTTCGTACTCGTCGGGAGTGAACAAGACCTGCACAGGCTTGGCACCGTCCATGAACGCATGATGCCGTCCGGGGGGTGCGCCGCGCGGTGCGGTTGGCATATTCGCGCTCGAAGGCGTGAAACGGAACGGGATGGACATGCCCGGTCGGAAAGAGAGGTAGGCCCCGACCGGACGGGGGAATCGCGATCGGGACCTACGTACTGTTCAACGGTGAACCAATAGCCTGTGTTCCCAGGTCGGGCCCTTGTCCCTGTGAGCTGCGTTACGTGCGGGACGGCTCCGGGCGGCTCCCGTTCAAGGGGCGGAGCTGCGCGCGACGCGGAAGCCCACGTCGTCGATCCGGAACGTCGGGTGGCTGCGGCGCCGTACCGAGGCCCGGCAGCTCCAGTGCTCGTCGAACCAGCCGCCGCCACGCAGCACCCGGTAGGTGCCGTACACCTCGGGGTCGTAGAGGTCCCAGCACCACTCCCACACGTTGCCCAGCATGTCGTGCAGGCCCCACGCGTTGGGCCGCTTGCCGCCCACGTCGTGGATCCGCCCGGCGCCGTTGCCGGCGTGCCAGGCGATCTCGTCGAGCGGGCCGTACCGCGCGCCTGCCGTACCGGCCCGGCACGCGTGCTCCCACTCGGCCTCGGTCGGAAGGCGGTAACCGTCCGTGGAGGCGTCCCACTCCACGCCGTCATCGGCGTCGAGGGCGTAGGCGGGTGCCAGCCCCTCCCGCACGGACAGGGCGTTGCAGAACCGGACCGCGTCCAGCCAGGACACGCCCTCGACGGGCAGCCGGTCGCCGTGCGCGGTGCTCGGCCGCTCGCCGGTGACCGACGCGTACTGCTCCTGGGTGACGGGGAACGGCGCGAGCGCGTGGGCCGCGACATCGACCGGCCAGCTGCGTTGCGTCCGCCGGTCCGACAGCGTCATCCGGCCGCCCGGGACGCCGGTCATCTCGATCTCCGTACTCATGCTCCGTACTCGTGGCTCAGGTCGACGACAGGCGGGCCGCACGCATCTGGAGGTAGCGCGTCTCGGGGATGCTCAGCGTACGCTTGGCCGCCAACTGGTACGCGGCGCGGGCCGCTTCGGTCTCGCCCGCCCGCTCCAGGAGGTGGGCGCGCACGGCGTCGAGCCGGTGGTGGCCGGCCAACCGGTCTTCCAGGGAGTCCACTTCGGCGAGACCGGCCCGCGGCCCGTGCACCATGGCGAGGGCCACGGCACGGCTGAGTTCGGCCATGGGTTCGGGAGTGCGGCGTACGAGGATGTCGTACAGGGCGAGGATCTGCGGCCAGTCGGTGTCCTCGGCGCGCGCCGCCTCGTCGTGCAGCGCGGCGATCGCCGCCTGCAACTGGTAGGCGCCCGCGACGCCTTGGGACAGGGCCTTCTCGACCAGCGCGGAGCCCTCCTCGATCGCGCTCGGGTCCCAGCGCGTGCGGTCCTGTTCGTCGAGCGGGATGAGCTCCCCGTGGGGGCCGGTGCGGGCCGCGCTGCGGGCCTCCGTGAGCAGCATCAGCGCGAGAAGGCCGGTCACCGTGCCCTCCTCCGGCAGCAGCGTGCGCACGGACCGGGTGAGCCGGATCGCCTCGCGCGCCAGATCCGCGCGGTGCAGATCGCTGCCCGAGGTCGCCGTGTAGCCCTCGTTGAAGATGAGGTAGAGCACCTGAAGGACGACCGCGAGCCGCTGATCACGGTCCTGGCGGTCCGGCTGCCGGAACGGCACGCCCTTGACCTTCGCCTTCGCCCGGCTTATCCGCTGCGCCATCGTCGCCTCGGGCACGAGATGGGCGCGGGCGATCTCGGCCGTGGTCAGACCGCCGACCGCCCGCAGCGTCAGCGCGACCTGCGCCGCCGGACTCAGCCCGGGATGGCAGCACAGGAAGAGCAGGGTCAGCGTGTCGCCGTCGGACGGCGCGCGGCTCTCGCCCGGCGCGGGCGCCGTGAAGGTGTCCCGGGGCGCCAGCTGGGCCGCCTCCTCCTCACGTCTGCGCCGCGCCTCGTCACTGCGCAGCTGATCCATGAGCCGCCGCGATGCGACCCTGATCAGCCAGCCGCGCGGATTCTCCGGGACGCCCTGTTCGGGCCATTGCCGGGCCGCCGACAGGAGCGACTCCTGCACGGCGTCCTCGGCCTCGCCGAAGTGCCCGTACCGCCGTACGAGCGCGCCGAGGACCTGCGGCGCGTGCAGGCGCAGCAGGTCCTCGACCAGGTCCGTGCCGTTCAGCACGCGACGTCGGGGCCGCCCATGATGGGGCGGATCACCACGGGGTAGAGGGGCGCGCCCTCGGGAACCGGGCAGGTCTGGATGCGGTTGGCGATCTCGGTGACCCGCTCCAGGCTCGCGCACTCCAGGACCCAGTACCCGGCGAGTACTTCCTTCGTCTCGCCGTAGGGACCGTCCGTGATGACCGGGCGGCCGTCCTTGCCGACGTCGACCAGACGGGTCTGCGCGGGCTCGGCAAGGCCCTGGCCGTCGACCATCTCGCCGGACTCGGCCAGATCGTCGTTGAGCGCGCCCATGAAGGCGAACATCGCCTGCAGGTCCTTCTCGCTCCAGGCCGGGCTGGTCGCGTTCGCCTTGCCGCTCTGCGCCTCGTAGTCCGCCTGCGTGCCCTGAACCATCACCAGATACTTCATGATGTCGCTCCTCAGCTGTGCGGTGGTCACCCCTTGTGGGCAACTCTCACAGGGGACGTCGGAGCGGACGACCCGTTCTCGACACTACGCCGGAACAAATTCGGTGCGTCGTCGAAAGTGCTCGCCCGGCCACCGCCCCGGCCCCGGCCGACCAGGACGTTTCGGCAGCGGCCGAATCGACGCGCGGCTACGGTCCGTGCATGACGTACGCACATCGAGCCGCCGCGTTCCGCGCCCTGCACCGCACGGGTGAGCCTCTGCTGCTGCCCAACGCCTGGGACCACGCGTCGGCCGCCGCGCTCGCCCAGGGCGGCTTCCCGGCGATCGGCACGACCAGCCTGGGGGTGGCGGCAGCCGCCGGAAAGGCGGACGCCACGGGTGACACGCGGGAGGAGACCCTGCGCCTGGCCCAGGGCCTGGCCCGGCTGCCCGCGCTGATCACCGTGGACATCGAGGGCGGCTTCAGCGAGCGGCCGACGGAGGTAGCGGAGCTCGCGGCGGACCTGGTCGGGGCGGGCGTCGTGGGAGTGAACATCGAGGACGGGCGCCCGGACGGCACGCTGGCCGACACGGCTCCGCAGTGCGAGCTGATCCGTGCGATCAAGGAGAGCGCCCCCGATCTGTTCGTCAACGCCCGCACGGACACGTACTGGCTGCGCGCCGGGGGAGCGGACGAGACCGAGCGCAGGGCCGCCGCCTACCGGCAGGCGGGCGCCGACGGCCTGTTCGTACCCGGCCTCCAGGACGACAAGGCCATCGCGGCGCTGGTGGAAGGGCTGCCCGACGTCCCGCTGAACATCCTCTTCGCGCCCGGCGCCCTGACCTACGCCCGTCTCGCGGAGCTCGGCGTGCGCCGGGTGAGCAGTGGCTCGCTGCTCTTCCGGGCCGCGCTGCACGGAGCCGTCGAGGCGGCGCGCTCGATCACCCGGGGCGGCGCGGTGCCGCAGGACCTGCCGTCGTACGCGGATGCCCAGGCGCTCTCGGCGGCGTACGGCGATAAGGACCAGCCGCCCACTCGGCGGTGAGGACTAGCGGCGCGCCCCGTCCGCCTCGGTCGCGCCGCCCGCGTCCGGCTTCTCGTCCCCGCCGTGTCGCGTGCCGCCCCCGTCGCGCTTCCGGTCCCCGTGCCCCGGCCACCACGCCGCGTGCCCGATCAGGGCCGTCAGGGCGGGCGTGAAGATCATCGCCATCACGAAGGCGGCGATGAGGATGCCGAAGGAGAGGGAGAAGCCCATCTGGGAGAGCGTCGAGTTGCCCGCGAGCATCAGTGTCGCGAACGTGCCCGCCAGGATCACGCCCGCCGAGCCGATCGTCGGACCCGAGTGGCGCACCGCCGTGCCGGCCGCGTCGTGCGGGCTGCGGCCCTCGCGGGACTCCTCGCGCAGCCGCGACACCATCAGGATGTTGTAGTCCGTGCCGAGGGCGACCACGAACAGATACATGATCACCGGCAACATGAACATCAACCCGGGCTGGCTGCCGATCTGCTGGAACAGGAGCGAGGTCGCGCCCAGGGTCGCGCCGAAGCCGAGGGCGACGGACAGCATCAGGTACCAGGGCGCCACCAGGCTCCGCAGCAGCAGACCGAGGATGACCATGATGGCCAGGGCCGCGACCGGGAAGACCACCGAGTAGTCGCGGTCCACGGCCTTGTTGATGTCGACGTACACCGCCGTCGTCCCGCCGACCAGTGCTTCGGTGCCGGACGGCGCGTCCTGGTGGGCGGTCGGGCGCAGCCGGTCCTTGACGGTCTCCAGCGCCGCGTCGGAGGCGGGCGGGTCGGAGAGGATCACGGAGAAGGACGCCGTCGTACGGTCCTTGCTCAGCTGGGGAGCGGAGACCTTGCCCACGCCCTTCACGTCGTCCAGCTGTGACCGGAAGGCAGCGGTGCGCGCCGCGGGCAGCGCCCCGTCGTCCTTCGAGGTGAGGTAGACGGAGGTCGGGTCGGTGGAGCCCGCGGGGAAGCCCTTCTGGAGGTTGTCCAGGGCGACCATCGACTCCTTGTCCTTGGGCAGCGAGGAGCCCGCCAGGTCGAAGTTGGCCCGGTAGCCGAGCGCGCCGAGCGTGAGCGCGCCCATGAGCACCGCCGACAGCAGGGCCCAGACGGCGGGCTTGCGGGCGATGGACGCGCCGAGCCGCGCGAATCCGGTGCCCTGCGGCTCGCGCTGCCAGGTCTTCGAGGGCCAGAACACCTTCGTGCCGAGCAGCGAGACGACGGCGGGGACCAGCGTCAGCCCGGCGAGCAGCGTCACGAAGACCGCGATGGCCAGGGCCGGGCCCATGGAGCGCAGCATGCCGAGCGAGGAGAGCGTGAGCGCGGCGAACGCGACGATCACGGCGCCCGCCGCCGAGGTGATCGCCTCGCCGACCCGCTCGACGGCATGCACCATGCCGCCCTTGGAATCCTCGCCCGCCCGCAGCGCCTCTCGATAGCGGAAGAGCAGGAACAGGATGTAGTCCGTGCCGACGCCGAACAGGACGACGGTGAGCAGCTCCTGGATGGAGGAGTCGGCCTTCATGTCGAAGGCTTTGTTCGCGGAGGCGATCAGGCCGGTCGCCATGGGGGAGATGAGGCCGATCAGGACGACGGGAAGCAGCGCGATGATCGGGCTCCGGAAGATCACCAGGAGCAGCACGACGATGATCACGATCGTGCCGACCCCGACGAGCAGCCCCGCCCGCTCCGACGCGTCGCTCTCGTCGAGCGCCTGCGCGGCGGAGCCGGTGATCCCTGCGGACAGGTCCGTCCCCTTCAGGTCGGGCCCCAGATCGGAGCGCAGCTCCTTGACCGCGTCCTGCTGTGCGGTGTCCTCCGGGTTGGTCATCTTCGGCATCGCGACGACGGACGTCTGCACGAGCTTGTTCGGCGAGACCGCGCTCGGCACGACCGCCTGCACCTCGGGGATCTTCTTGGCCTGCAGGTCCTTGGAGATACGGGTGACGTCCGCGGAGTCGGCCGCCGTCAGCTTTCCGCCGTCGGAGCGCTGGAAGACGATGATCGCGCCGATGTTCTGCTGCTTGGGGAAGTCCGCTTCCTGCACGTCCGCCGCGCGGATGGACTCGTAGTGGTCCGGCAGGAAGCTCGCCTCGTCGCTGCTGGAGGTGAGTTTCGGCGCCAGGGAGATCACGGCACCGGCCGCCACGACCCACGCCAGGATGATCCACCACGGGCGACGGACCACGAATCGACCCAGGCCAGCGAACATCGGCTACTGCCTCTCCCTCGCCCCCGAGGCGTCACAGCACGTTCCGACCAAGGATCTTCCGGACCGGGCGACCCCGCCACTTGAGCCGTTCGGCGCAAGCGGCGGGGTCGCCCCGGGAGACGGGGAGCCGCTAGAAGTTGATCATGTGTCCGGCCAGGCCGTGCACCGCTTCCTTGACCGCCTCGCCGAGCGTGGGGTGCGCGTGCACGTTGCGCGCGACCTCGTGCACCGTCAGGTCCCACTGCTGGGCCAGGGTCAGCTCGGGAAGCAGCTCCGTGACGTCGGGGCCGATCAGGTGGGCGCCGATGATCTCGCCGTACCGGGCGTCACTGATGATCTTGACGAAGCCGACGGTGTCGCCGAGGCCGTGCGCCTTGCCGTTCGCCATGAACGGGAACTTGGCGACCTTGACGTCGAAGCCCTTCTCCTTGGCCTGCGCCTCCGTCCAGCCGAAGCTGGCGATCTGCGGCTGGGAGTAGGTGGCGCGCGGGATCATCGGGTAGTCGAGTTCCATCGTCTCGGCGCCCGAGAGGGTCTCGGCGGCCACGATGCCCATGGACTCGGCGGTGTGCGCGAGCATCAGCTTCGCGGTGACGTCACCGATGGCGTAGATGTGCGGCACGTTCGTCCGCCCGCGACCGTCGATGTCGATGGCGCCGCGCTCGGTCAGCGCCACGCCCGTCGCCTCCAGGCCGAAGCCCGTGACGTTCGGTGCGAAGCCGATGGCCTGGAGGACCTTGTCCGCCTCCAGGACCTCCTGCGCGCCGTCCTTGCCGGTCACGGTGACCTTGACCTTGGGCCCCGACTCGTCGATGGACTCGACGCGGGTGGAGGTCTTCACGTCGATGCCGAGCTTGCGGTACTGCTTGGCGAGCTCCGTCGAGACGTCCGCGTCCTCCAGGGGAGCGATGCGGTCCAGGAACTCGACGATCGTCACCCGCACGCCGTAGTTGTGCAGGACGTAGGCGAACTCGATGCCGATGGCGCCGGCGCCCGCGATCACGATCGACTCGGGCACGCTGTCGGCGAGGATCTGCTCCTCGTACGTCACGACCCGCTCGGAACGCCGCGTGCCGGGCAGCAGCTTCGGCGTCGCGCCCGTGGCGATGATGCAGTTCTCGAACGTGATCGTGTCCGTGGAGCCGTCCGACTTGGCGACCTGGAGCGTGTTCGCGTCGACGAACGTGCCCCGGCCGTCGAACTCCGTGATCTTGTTCTTCTTCATCAGGAAGTGGACGCCCTTGACGCGGCCGTCCGCGACCGTGCGGCTGCGGTTGAACGCCTCGCCGTAGTCGAAGGACACGCTCCCCTCGACCTTGATGCCGTACGTCTTCTGCTCGTGCGTGAACAGATGTGCCAGCTCGGCGTTGCGCAGCAGTGCCTTGGTCGGGATACAGCCGACGTTCAGGCAGACACCTCCCCAGTACTTCTCCTCGACGACCGCTACCCGCTTGCCCAGCTGGGCGGCGCGGATGGCGGCGACATAGCCGCCGGGTCCTGCTCCGAGCACGACGACGTCGAAGCGGTCTTCCATGGGGAGGTCCTCTCTGGTGGTACGTATCTCGCGTACGGGTGGTGATACCGCTGATGGGGCGGAAGCGCTGGTGCGGACCGCCCGCTGCCACGATCATGCGTCATGTGGCCGCCTCGGCGCCGGGCGGGTGTCCCGGTGGCGCGGCGCGTGAGAGGGCCACGCACTCGGCCGGTCAAGTAGCGCCTTTCTGCCGGAGGTTCACTGTGCCCCACGATCCGCGTCCCCTCGAACCACAGCCCCATGTCACGCACAACCCGCACGGCGGACCGGCTCTTCCTGATCTCCTTGTGAAGGACGCCTCACTGCTCGTCGTGGACGGCGGACGTGAACTGCCCGGCGGCTGGGTCGCGATCACCGACGGCAGGGTGAGCGCCGTCGGAACCCCGGGCAGCGAGCCCGCGGCCCGGCGGACCGTGTCGGCGGGCGGGCGGCTCGTCACCCCCGGCCTGGTCAACACGCACCACCACATCTACCAGAACCTCACCCGCTCCTACGCACCCGCCGTCAACGGCTCCCTCTTCGACTGGCTGACCACGCTGTACCCGCTGTGGGCGGCGCTCGACGAAGAGGCCGTCCACGTCTCCGCGTACGTCGGCATGGCCGAACTCCTCATGGGCGGCTGCACGACATCGATGGACCACCTCTACGTCCACCCCCGCCCGCGCCTGGTCGACGCCGAGATCCGGGCCGCCCAGGACATCGGCTTCCGCTTCCACGCCACCCGCGGCTCGATGACACGCTCCGTGGACGACGGAGGACTGCCGCCGCGCAGCGTGACACAGGCCGAGGAGGAGGTCCTCGCCGACAGCGAGCGGCTGATCGCGGCCCACCACGACCCGGAGCCGGGCGCCCTGGTGCGCGTCGCGCTCGCGCCCTGCTCGCCCTTCTCCGTCACGAAGGAGCTGATGCGGGCCACCGCCGAACTCGCCGAACGCCACGACGTACGGCTGCACACCCACCTCGCGGAGGACCCGGACGAGGACGCGTACTGCCAAGAGGTCTACGGATGCCGCCCCGTCGAGTACTTCGAGGACGCGGGCTGGATGAGCGAGCGCACCTGGGTCGCCCACTGCATCCACCCCGACGACGCCGAACTGCGGCGCCTTGCGGCCGCCGGAGTCGGCGTCGCCCACTGCCCCAGCTCGAACATGCTCATCGGCGGCGGCACCGCGCGCGTACGCGACATGCGCGATCTCGGCCTGCCGGTCGGCATCGGCTGCGACGGCTCCGCGTCGACCGACCACGCCTCGCTGTGGATGGAGACCCGCGCCGCCCTGCTCCTGGGCCGCTACCGAGGCGGTCCCACGGCGATGACCGCACGTGACGCGCTCGACATGGCGACCCGTGGCTCCGCCCAATGCCTGGGCCGCGCGGACGAGTTGGGGCATCTGCGCCCCGGCGCCTGCGCCGACCTCGTCGTCTGGGACACCCACGAGGTCGCCCTGGCAGGGGCGTTGAGCGACCGAGTCGAGGCCTGGCTGCGCTGCGGACCCGCGCGCGCCTGGACCACGGTCGTCGCCGGGCGCGTCCTGGTGGACCGGGGCGAGCCCGTCCTGCCCGGCCTCGCGGACGCCCTGCGGGACCACGCCCGGATCGCGCGCCGGATGCAAGGGGTGGGGTGACCGGGTCAGATAGCCCAACGGGCTCTGGGCACACCCCTGTTGGAGATCCGGTACCGGGTTCACCCGGGTTCGGATCACGGGATAGTGCCGCCGCGACGGAGCGCGAGCACATGTCCCTCCGGGAGAGGTGGAGAACGCGCTGTGGCGGCAGACGTACAGTCCGGGACGACGTCCATTCCGACATCGCCCGGCAGCTACCTGGGCCTCTCGCAGGTCGTCGTGGACCGGGGCGAGCGGGGGCTGGTCGGCGTCCGGGCGCCGGTCGAGCCACCGAGCAGATCAAGGGGATCTACGAGTACGGGGGTTTGCTCCGCAAGGCATAGCCATACACAATGGTGGACATGATCCAGCACCTGACCGCCGCCGTGAGGACCTTCGGGGTCCCGTGGCGCCGTGGGTGCGAGCGATCGGGTCGATAGCTGTCCGGAGATCCGTCTCCAGCTGTCCTGCGTGCCGTCCTCGTGACGCCACCCGCTCACTCACAACTGAAGGATCACCATGGCCGTGGTTTCCCCTGCCGTCTCTCCCGCATCTCCTGCCTCGCCCCTCTCTCCCGCGCTGCGTGACGCCCGCGTCCCCGCCGACGGCATGTACGAAGGCCGCCGCACCCTGCGCCGCGTCCCCGAGGGCTGGGAAGAGCGCCCGTACGAACTGATCGACGTCGTCCCCCAGGGACGCATCATCGGCGCCGAGATCCGCGGCGTCGACCTCGCGCAGCCGCTCACGCCCGCGCTGCGCGAGGAGCTCAACCGCGCCCTCCTGGAGTGGAAGGTGCTCTTCTTCCGGGGCGCCGGTATCACCTCCGAGCAGCAGCGTGCCTTCGCCCTCAACTGGGGCGAGCTCGAGACCAATCCGCTGCTCGCGCGCGGCTCGGCCGACGACGTCGTCCGGTTCGACAAGGGCGGCAGCGCCACCCCCACGTACGAGAACGTCTGGCACGCCGACGTCACCTTCCGCGAGCGCCCCGCGCTCGGCGCCGTCCTGCAACTGCGTGAGGTGCCGCCGGTGGGCGGCGACACGATGTGGGCGGACATGGCGGCCGCGTACGACAACCTGCCCGAGGACGTCAAGGCCCGCATCGAAGGGGCCCAGGCCGTGCACGACTTCATCCCCGGCTTCGTCCGCTTCTACGGGCCCCAGAAGCTGATCCCGCTCCAGGAGCAGTTCCCGCCGGTCACCCACCCCGTCGTGCGCAGGCACCCGGAGACCGGGCGCAAGATGCTCTTCGTGAACACCTCCTTCACCACGCATATCGTGGGCATGGAGCGGGCCGAGAGCGACCGGCTGCTCGGCTACCTGGTGCGGCAGGCGCAAGTCCCGGAGTACCAGGTGCGGTTCCACTGGCAGGCGGGTGACGTCGCCTTCTGGGACAACCGCTCCACCCAGCACTACGCGGTCGACGACTACGCCCCGCACCGTCGCGTGGCCGAGCGCGTCGCGATCGCGGGTGACCGCCCGTACTGACCCCTTTCTTCGGTTCACCCGGAAGGAACCTCATGTCAGCCGCAGCGCGCTTCCCGTTGACGCCCGAGCCGATCCACGTCCCCGACGCGGTGCTCGACGACCTCAGGGCGCGGCTGCGGCTGACGAGGTGGCCCGACGACGTGGGCAACGAGGACGGGTACTACGGCGTTCGCCGCGGCTACCTCCAAGAGCTGGCCGAGTACTGGCTCCATCAGTACGACTGGCGCAAGGCCGAAGCGGCGATCAACTCCTACGAGCACTACCGGGTGAGTGTCGACGGCGTGCCGGTGCACTTCATGCGCAGGCCCGGCGTCGGCCCCGCCCCCACCCCGCTCATCCTCACGCACGGCTGGCCCTGGACCTTCTGGCACTGGTCCAAGGTCGTCGACCGGCTCGCCGACCCCGCCGCGTACGGCGGCGACCCGGCGGAGGCGTTCGACGTCATCGTCCCCTCGCTGCCCGGCTTCGGCTTCTCCGCGCCGCTGCCCGACCACCCCGACATGAACTTCTGGAAGGTCGCCGACCTCTGGCACACCTTGATGACCGACACGCTCGGCCACGAGAAGTACGCCGCAGCGGGATGCGACATCGGCGCGCTCGTCACGGGTCAGCTCGGCCACAAGTACGCCGGTGAACTGCACGGCATCCACATCGGGTCCGGCCAGAAGCTCACCATGTTCAACGGCGACCGGGGCTGGGACCTCAGCGGCGGGCAGCCGATCCCCGAGGGCCTTTCCGCGCCCGCCCACCGCCAACTCCTCTCTCTGGAACGGCGCTTCGCCGCCCACCTGGCCGTACACGTCCTTGGCCCCAGCACCCTCTCCTACGGGCTCAGCGACTCGCCGGTCGGTCTGCTCGCCTGGATCCTGGAGCGCTGGGACAAGTGGAGCGACAACCGTGGCGACGTGGAGAGCGTCTTCTCCAAGGACGATCTCCTCACCCACGCGATGATCTTCTGGGTGAACAACACCATCGGTACGTCGGTCCGCTATTACGCCAACGCCAACCGCTACCCCTGGACGCCCTCCCACGACCGGCAGCCGGCGATCGAGGCCCCCACCGGCATCACCTTCGTCGGCCACGAGAACCCGCCCGGTGTCACCACCACCGAGGAGCGGATCCGGAGCTGGCTGGGCGGCGAGCGTGCCGACTGGTATCAGCACGTCAACCTCACCGCGCACGAGGACGGCGGTCACTTCATCCCGTGGGAGATCCCCGACGGCTGGGTGAACGATCTGCGCCGTACGTTCCGCGGCCGACGCTGAGGCGTCGTGATGCTGAGGGATTGAGGGACTGCGTTGCTCAACGCTTAAGTAGCCGCTGCCACTTGACCTCGCCGTCCTGCCACTCATGGGTGGGGGCGAGGCCCGCGGCCGCTGCCACGGCCGCCGAGGCGCGGTGGTCCGGGTGGACATGGGCGATGACGCCGTGCACGGCCCGTCGGCCCGCCAGCCATTCGACGAGGCCGCGGGCAGCCTCCACCGCGAGGCCCCGCCCCTGCCAGGGGGTTCCCACGACCCAGGCGATCTCGGCGACAAGCCCTTCGCCGCCGTCGGCGGGACCGGCCGTCGCCTGCACCGTCCCGGCCAGGCAGCCCTCGTCGCGCAGCCGCAGCACCCAGTTGCACCAGGAGACCGCCGGGTCGGGGGAGCCCGCGGTCATCCGCCGGTAGCGGGCGCGCAGGGCCTGTGGATCATCCGGAGAGCCGCCGATGAAGGCGTGCAGGGCAGGATCGGCGAGCACGTCGGCCATCTCGTCCGCGTGCTCGACCTGGAGAGGTACGAGGTCGAGGCGGGCGGTGCGGATCTCCTGGGCGCGGATGATGGCCCTGCTTGGCTGACCGTTCAATTCCGTACGCCCCCCGAGGCCGAGACTCCCTGTGCGCGAGGCAGCGTAGCCGAGGAGCGGACGGGCGCGTGATCAAGGGCTGGGCTCGATTGTCAGTGGCGGCTGCGAGGATCACGACCATGAACCCGTTGCAGCTCACCGACATCGAAGAGGCTGTGCGCGCCAATTGGGGCCCCGACACGTACCCCTCGGACTCCGCCCGCGCCTGGCCCCCGGACAACCCGGCCCGCGGCCAGTGCGGCGTGACCGCGCTGGTGGTCCAGGACCTGCTGGGCGGCGAGCTGATACGGGGCGAGGTGCGCGTCGCCGACGAGTGGACCGACTACCACTGGTGGAACCGCCTGGGCATGGGCCTGGAAGTCGACCTCACCCGCGAGCAGTTCCGCCCGGAGGAGACCGTCGGCGGAGGCGTCCCCATCCCGCGACCCCCACAGATCACACGCCTCCGAGAGGAGTACGAGCTGCTGCGCGCCCGCGTCCTGGAGAAAGTGGGCGACCCGCGACATGCTCCGGACGGTGCGCGACGGTAGCTTCACCGGCGGACGCGTGAGGGTCGGTTCACGCGGCGGGCAGGCTTTCGCGGCGGGCGAGCAGGAAGGCGCGTTCGGCCGCGTTCTCGGTGCGGGTGAGGGCGGTTTCGTAGGCTCGCGATGCCTCGGCCGTGCGGCCCAGGCGGCGGAGCAGGTCGGCGCGGATGGCGTGGAAGACGTGGTAGCCGTCCAGGGCGAGTTCGTCGACCAGGGGCAGTGCCTGGGCGGGGCCCTTGACCTCGGCCACCGCGACGGCACGGTTGAGGGCCGCGACCGGGCTGGGGGCCACGGCAAGGAGCTGGTCGTACAGCTGGAGGATCTGGCCCCAGTCCGTGGCCGCCGCGGTCGACGCGTCGCTGTGGACCGCGTTGATCGCGGCCTGGATCTGGTAAGGCCCCGGCCGGTCGCGGCGCAGGCAGCGGCGGACGAGCTCCTGGCCCTCGGCGATCAGGGCGCGGTCCCACCGGCTGCGGTCCTGGTCGCCGAGGAGGACGAGCCCGCCGTCCGCGGTGGTCCTGGCCGCCCGCCGCGACTCGGAGAGCAGCATGAGGGCGAGCAGGCCAAGAGCCTCCGGCTCGTCGGGCATCAGCTCGGTCAGGAGCCGCCCCAGGCGGATGGCTTCGGCGCACAGATCGTCACGGATGAGCGCGTCACCCGCGCTGGCCGTGTGTCCCTCGTTGAAGACGAGATAGAGGACGGCGAGGACCGCGCGAAGCCGGTCCGGCAGATCGGCGTCACTGGGGATCCGGTAGGGGATGTGCGCGTCCCGGATCTTCCCCTTGGCCCGCACGATCCGCTGGGCCATGGTCGCCTCCGGCACCAGGAAGGCGTGGGCGATCTCCGCGGTGGTCAGTCCGCCGAGGAGACGCAGTGTGAGGGCCACCCGCGCCGCGGGGGCGAGCGCGGGGTGGCAGCAGGTGAAGATCAGACGCAGTCGGTCGTCACGCACGGGTCCCTCCCCGGCCGGTGGCTCCTGGGCATGCAGCAGAGCGGCCTGCGCGTGCCGGTCGTCGCGGGACGACTCCCTGCGGAGGCGGTCGATCGCGCGGTTGCGTGCGGTGGTGATGATCCAGCCCGCCGGGCTCGGCGGCAGACCGGCGGTGGGCCACCGCCGTACCGCCATGATGAACGCTTCCTGGACCGCCTCCTCGGCGATGTCGATGTCGCCGAACACGCGGACGAGGACGGCGACAGCGCGGCCGTACTCCGCCCGGAAGACGCGCTCGATCTCCTCCGACGTGACCTCGGGGGCGGGGGGAACCGATGTGCTCTCGGCGGGCTCCGACGTCACTGGCCGGACCCCTCATGGAGCGGCCTGACCTCGATGGGCAGGGTGATGGCACGGGCGACCTTGCGGCCCCAGGCGAGCGCCTCGTCCAGATCGGCAGCCTGGATGACGGTGAACCCGCCGAGGTGCTCCTTGCCCTCGACGTACGGGCCGTCGGTCGTGAGCACCTCGCTGTCCTTGAGCCGCAGCACGGTCGCCGTGCTCGGCGGGAAGAGACCCCCGCCGAACACCCAGGCGCCGGCCTCCCGCATTTCGCTCTTCACGGCTTCGAGGTCGCGCTGGATCGGTTCGAGGATCTCCGGCGCCGGTACGTCGCCGTCGGGCTGGTAGACGCTGAGCAGGTACTGGTTCATGGCTGTCTCTCCCTGGTGGATCTGCGTCGGGGGCCGGTTCGGCACCGGCCTCTCACTGTCTGTACGAACGGCGAGCGACCGGATCGACATCCGGATCGAAAGAGAAAGACGAAAGACGAAAGACGAGCGACGAACGACGAAAGATCCGCCCGGCATTCTCGCCGGGCGGATTCGCCTAGTGATCGGAGATGATCGCATCGAGGTGCCGCAGCGCCGCCGTCACGCGGGCCGGATCGTCGAAGAACGGGTCGTCAGGGACGGGCAGCGACCCCGCGAGGGCGAGCCCGCGACCACGCGCCCACGTCGCGTCGTCGACGTCGACCGCCGCGCGGAAGGCGCCCCGGGCCCCGTCGGGCAGGAACAGCCACGCGGGGAGCAGGTCGACGGCGGGGTCCCCCACGGCCAGCGTCCCGAAGTCGATGACGGCGCTCAGGCGGCCGTCGACGGCCAGGAGATTGCCGGTGGCGAGGTCGCCGTGGACCCACGAGGGCGGGCCGTCCCACGCGGGCGCCGCGAGGGCTGCCTCCCACACGGCGGTCACCGCGTCGCTGTCGACGAGATCCGCCGCCTTCAGCTTCGCGATCTTGGAGCGTACGAGGGAGTCGGCGAACAAGGAGTCGCACTCGGTGCCCACTCGCTCCCCGCGGTAGGCGTTGCTGAGCCTGGGGACCGGACCGCCCGTGGGATCGATCCGCCGCAGAGCGGTGACGAACCCGGCGAGGTCGGCCGCCGCCCGGAGCGGATCGGCCAGCGAGCCGGTCGTCGCGGTCTCGCCCTCCAGCCACCGGTAGACGGACCAGGGGAAGGGGTAGCCCTCGCCGGGCTCGCCCTTGCCCAGCGGCTCGGAGACGGCGAGCGGCAGTTGCGGGGCGAGCCATGGCAGCCAGCGCTGCTCCGCCTCCACCTGCCCGACCCATCGGCGGTAGCGCGGCAGTCGTACGGACATGTCGTCGCCGAGCCGGTAGGTCGCGTTGTCCATGCCGGACAGCGGGACCGGCGCGAGCGGCAGGTCCGCCCACCGGGGGAACTGCGCCGCGAGCAGCCGACGGACCAGATCCGTGTCGATGGACGGATCACGATCGGGCTGGGGCTCACGCTCGAAGGCCCGGTCGTCCGGTCCGCCTGATGCCATGTGGGCAACTCCTTTTACGGGCAAGCGCCTTGGACGTCGCTCAGGGCGTCGTCCAAGGCGCGATCGTGAAGGTCGGGGCCTCATCCCACCGTCAGGGCCGAGGCCGCGTCCACCCAATTACCGTCGGGCGCACGGCAGGCGGGAGGTCAGAACGCGAGGGCCGCGCCTCCCGCCACACTCGCCCGCATCTCGCAGCTGTTGCCGAAGGTCGTGGTCCACGCGACTCGTCTGCCCTGCCACACGCCGTCGACGGTGACCACCATGGGCTTCCATTCCTTCGTGCAGATCATGCCGGGTGACTTGCCGACCAGTTGCGCGAACTCGCCGTTCACCGCGCGCAGTTCGGCGCAGGCGGCGGACGCCGTGGGGTGGGTGCCCGAGGCCTTGGGCGTACAGGTCAGGGTCACGGCGCGCTGCATGGTCGCGGTGTCCGCCTCTTCGCCCTGGCCGACGGCGAGGACCAGCGACGAGGGCGCGTAGAGGCCGGCGGACGCGGCCTTGGGCTGAGCCTGCGCCGTGCCAGCGGTTCCGGACATCACACAGGCGGCCACGACAGCGGTGGCGCCCACCGTCTTGAGGAAGAAACGCACGTCAACTCTCCTTTGATGCGGGTGTTTTGCTGGTTGCGGACGGGAGTCTTGCCGGTGCGGAGAGTGAGCACCAAATGCATGGTCGATTTCCGGATGTAGGTGTCCGCTGAGCGGTCGCCGGACGGTTGTTCGGGCAGCTCAGGACGGGCGGCGGGGGCAAGGGAAGGCGCGCGAAAGGTGTCCAACATGTGGACCGGAAGCGTTGGTGCAAGCAAGAACAACTGCCTGACCTGCGAAAACAGTTGTTTGGATTTTCTACCGGAATCTACGGTAGACCGGAAAGCATCGGTGCTAAGGGTTCACGGGACCAAGGGTCCAAGGTCCCCCGGGCCCACGATCAGCCGAGCGTGACGCTGATCCGCTGACTGGCACCCTTCGTGCCGCTGAGATCCCCGAAAGTCAGCTTCAGGGAGGCGCCGGTGACCGCCGACGTGACCGTGGCGGGCTTCGCCGTCACCGCGGACACGGCACGGTTCCAGGTGAGGGTCAGCGAGGTCTGCGCGCGCATCGGGTCGCTGACGCAGATGACCGCGGTGCCGTCGCTCTTCTCGCTGATCTGCACGGAGCAGGGCGCGCTCGCGCTGAGCTTGCCCACCGTGCCGCCGAACCAGAAGTTGACCCCGGTGAAGCCGAGCGAGGGTACGGAGACCCCTTGCTGACTGTCGGTGTTGGCCAGGATCTGGAGCCATCCGCTGTCCGCGGAGCGGGCGGCCGTCTGCGCCGCGCTCGCGCCGGGCATCAGGGCGTAGGCGTACGTCCCGTTCATCGGTGCGGTGCCGTGGTCGACGTACATCGTGAGGTACTTGCGGGCGAGCGCGGTCGTCGCGCCGCCCTTGTTGATGTCGCTCCACTTGCCGGTGCGCTGTTCGCGCAGCGCCTTCACCGTCGCGCCGCCGGGGAAGACATAGCCGCCGTGGCCCCCGATGTGTGCCCACTTGGCGCCTGTGAGGGTCGCGGACCAGGGGGCGTTGGCCGGCTTGGCGGCGCCGTCCACCTGGAAGGAGGTGGTGCCCGTCGGGCCGAGGTTGCGGTTCTCGACGGTCGTCTCCACCGCCGCCCCGTCCGTGCAGACGATGCCCGCGCCCAGACAGACGATCGCGTCGTCCAGGCAGAACCACGACTTCTTCGCGCGCAGGGTGCTCTGCAGGCCCTTCAAGTACTGTCCGATGGAGGCGCGTTGCCCGTCGCTCGCGCCGCCCACCCACTTCACGTCAGGCATCGACGCGCCCCAGTCGCCGCCCGCCGCGTCCGCGAGCACCTTGCGCGACGCCGTGATGCCGGGCAGTCGGTACGGGTCGACCGTGGGCCAGAAGGCGTCGCTGTACTGCCCGTTGGCGTAGGTGTCGCCCCACCAGTAGAGCATTCCGGATCCGGTGTGCCAGCCGCGCAGATTCTCGCCGTTGCCCGTCTCGTAGTACGTGATGCGGGGATCGGCCATGCTGATCGACGCCGCCCAGCCGGGGCGCCGGTGCGTGGCGCGGGCCATGTTCGGGAAGAGGCGGTGGCCCGAGGGCTCGGCGATCGCGGTCACCGACGGGTCGTCCTCAACTCCCTTCAGCCGGGCCAGACCCGTCAGCCCGAGCGAGGCGTCGCTCAGCGGCGGGCTGTAGTAGTCGCGCCGCATCCAGCCCTTGACCAGGCCGCGCCACCGCGCGTTCTCGGCCGCGCTCGCGCCCTGACCGAGCAGCACCACCGCGGACATGATGGGGTGGCCGCGGCGGTGGTCGTCGGCCTGGATCTTCTTGGCGTCGGCCGTGGCGAGGCCGCGGCTGATGGCGCGGCCCGCCACGCCGTCCATGACGAGACCGTTGTAGATGAACGGCGCCCAGGCCTTCTCCACGGCGTCGAAGACGATCTGCTTCTTTGTGTCCGTGACCTCCCAACTGGAGCCGCGCAGAAGGGAGAAGAGCATGCCGAGGCCGCCCAGCATCACCGACCCGTACGACCCCGTGTAGGGGACGGTGGTGTGCTGGATGAACGAGCCGTCGGTGTAGAGGCCGTCGCCGGCCGTCACGTACGGGAACACGGGGGACAGGGCGTCCCTGGCCAGCGCGATCTTCGCCGATGAGCCGCCGACGACCCCGCGCAGCGCGAGCACCCGGCACAGGTCGACGCGGTTCGCGCCGGTGCTCGTCCCGGTGTAGCTGCCCACCGCCGAGTCGGGCACGAAGTGGTCCACGGCCTTGCAGTAGTTGGCGACCTGGGCCGCCGACAGCTGGTCGTACATCAGCACGCAGACGTCGAGGAGGTTCTGCGGGGCGCCTATCTGCCAGCTGTACCAGTTGCCGAACCGCGCCTGGTTCTCGTTGTAGACCTGCGTGTGGAGATGGTCGAGGCCGGTGAGGATGGTGGCCTTGAGACCCGCGTCGCCGGTCAGGCCCGTGCCCTCCTGCCGGTAGGCCTGGGCCATGGTGTTGAGCCTGCTGTAGCAGGTCACCATGTTCGCGGAGTAGCCGTACGACTCCTGGTCGGTGTCCGGATCGGGATCGGCGTACGAGGCGTCCGGCCACAGGGAGCCCGTTGCGGGGGCCATGGTGGCGCGCAACTCCCGTGCCGTGGCGCCAAGTTCAGTGAGACGGCTCTTGAAGGGCTCGGCAGTGGGGGAGAAGCCCTCTCCGAGCGTCAAGGTGCGCCACTTGCCGCGCAGCGCTTCGTACGCGTCGGCCGTCACCGCCTCCGCTGCCGCGGCCTCGTCGGAGAGCGGCAGCCCCGGGGCCGACAGGGCGAGGGCGGAGCCGCCGGTGGTGAGCAGGAAGGCGCGGCGGGACCAAGGAGAGTGCATGGGGTCTCCGGTGGTGAGCGGGGAGGCGGGGGCGCCGGAAGAGGCAGGAGAGCAAGCGCTTTCTAGCATGGGTCCAGGCCACTGCTCAATGGGTCGCGCAACGCGCTGTAGCGTCAGGGGTATGAACGATCACGCAGTGGTGGATGTGGGCGACGTACGCCTGGCCTATCGGACCTGGGGCGACTCGTACGGAGCGCCCGTCGTGCTGCTGCACGGGCTCGGCGATTCCTCGGCGTCCTGGGAGCAGGTCGGGCAGGTGCTCGGCCAGGAGTGGCGCGTGTACGCCATCGATCTGCGCGGGCACGGGGAGAGCGACTGGCCGGACGAGTACTCGGTCGAGCTGATGCGCGAGGACGTGCTCGGCTTCCTCGACGAGCTCGGCCTCGACCGCGTCGGCGTCGTGGGCCACTCCATGGGCGGGGTCGTGGCGTACCTGCTCGCCCAGGAGCACCCGGACCGCGTCGAGCGCCTCGTCCTGGAGGAGACGCCGCCGCCCTACCCGCGCGACATGGTCGAAGCCCCCCGCCCCGAGGGCGCCCTCGACTTCGACTGGCCCGTGTCCCCCGCCGTCCGCGCCCAGATCTTCGACCCCGACCCGGAGTGGGCCGAGCGGCTCGGCGAGATCGTCGCGCCGACGCTGATCGTGGCGGGCGGGATGGACAGCAGCATGCCGCAGGAGCGCATCCCCGACATGGCCACGGAGATCCCCGACTCCCGGCTGATCACGATCCCGGTCGGGCACTCGGTGCACGAGGCGAGCCCGCAGCAGTTCGCGGAGCAGGTCAGCGAGTTCTTCACCAGCTGAGCCGAGCTGAGCCGAGCCGATCTGGGCTACTGGGCTGGGCATTCCCGACAGTGCGGGGCGTGGTCCCACCACGCCCCGCACCGCGTCCGTCGCGCAGGTGCTACGCCGGGCGTGGCCGTGACTGGTGGAGGCGGGTGTAGTAGCGGCCCTCCGCCTCCAGGCCCGTGGGATCGTCACCGGCTTCGAGCACCTGGTCCACCGCGCTGCTCTGCTCGGCGAGATCGCTGAACAGCCGCTGCGGATACGTCCGTTCGGGATCGGTCTCGGTGGCGAGACCATGGGTTCCCAGCACCGTCAGGATCTCCTGGAACGGCACCGTGCGCAGGACGAACGCGCTCACCCACACCGGTACGCGCGTCGCGTCGAGAAGCGCGCCGAAGGTGTGATGCGTGATGTAGCCGATGCCTCCGGTGACCGTGATCAGGCCGACGCGCCCCATCGCGCGGCGCAGCCCGTCGCTGGGCGGGTGACGCTCCAGGTTCTCCGCATACGCCTCGTCGAGCAGCCCCACCTCCAAGGCGTAGCGCGTCGCGTTCTCGGCCGTATCCAGTCCGATGACCGGGACCGCGTCCTCGCGCCGGCGCGAGGCGTAGAACTCCTTGTCGCACTCGACGAGCTCACCCCGGGTGAGGGCGCAGGTCTTGGCACTGGTGTAGTGCGCGTACAGATCCGCGAGCGTGAGGTCGTGGTTGAGCAGCGCCGCGTTGATCCCGTAGGAGCAGCAGAGGTCGAGGACCGTGACGGGCAGGTGGGTGCCGCGCACCCCGGACCGCTGGGCGAGCGTGCGCCGGAAGACGTCCTGGGCCTGCTGCGGTATCTCGTACTGAAGGGGCGCGAGCGTGCGGAAGTAGGCGCGGGGGTCGGGCTCGTCGTAGATGTCGTCGAACCGGGTCTTGCCTGCTGCGGTGGTGGTGCGGGCACCGGTCATGAGGCATGCCTCCTCGTGCTGAGTGGTGGGTCTGCGGCCGCGATACGTCTACCTGACCCATGGCTCAACCCGATAGACCTCCTGGCGGTAACCGGCCATGAGGCCCGCTACGCCTCCCTGACGCCGCCCCCGACCGTCCCCTGTGCACGCTGGTCAAAGGCCGGTGCTCCGCTGTTGTCCAAGAAGACCTCCGAAGATGGTTTGAGCCCGAACGGCTGGGACCGGGCCTATGTGGGGGCGGGTCGGTCCGCAATCGGCTCCGCCGAAGGTGCGGGTGGGGCGGGCAGAGGCGGCTGTGGCTGCTGAGCCTTCTCCAGGAAGCGGAGCAGCTCCACGGGGAAGGGCAGCACGAGTGTCGAGTTCTTCTCGGCGGCGACCGCCACCACCGTCTGCAGCAGCCGCAGTTGCAGCGCCGCGGGCTCGTCCGCCATCTCGTGCGCGGCCTGCGCGAGCTTCTTGGAGGCCTGGAGTTCGGCGTCCGCGTTGATGACGCGGGCCCGCCGCTCGCGGTCGGCCTCGGCCTGCCGGGCCATGGAGCGTTTCATCGTCTCCGGAAGCGATACGTCCTTGATCTCGACCCGGTCGATCTGCACGCCCCATCCCATGGCAGGGGAGTCGATCATCAACTCCAGGCCCTGGTTGAGTTTTTCCCGGTTGGAGAGCAGATCGTCCAGGTCGCTCTTGCCGATGATCGAACGGAGCGACGTCTGCGCCATCTGCGAGACCGCGAAACGGTAGTCCTCGACCTTGATCACCGCGTCCGCCGCGTCGACCACCTTGAAGTAGATGACCGCGTCCACGCGGACCGTGACGTTGTCCCGGGTGATGCCGTCCTGGGCGGGGACCGGCATCGTCACGATCTGCATGTTCACCTTGCTCAGCCGGTCCACCCCGGGGACGATCATGGTGAATCCCGGCTGGCGGACTTCCTCCCGCAGCCTGCCGAGACGGAACACCACGCCCCGCTCGTACTGCTTGACCACGCGGGCCGCCGTCGCCGCGTACATGAACCCGGCTGCCGCGACCGCGGCCCCTGCTGTGAGCAGCTCTTCGATCATGACGACCCCCTATCTTCCGAGTCGCCCTTCACAACAAAGATATGCCCAGGTTTGTCCATGGTCGAGCCCCTGCCGTCCCGCCGCTGACTAGGGTGGGCATGGTGTTCACCTCTCAGGGACCCACGCTCCGCGAACTGGCCGTGCAGGCTCTCTCCTCGATCGAGGACGGCTATGACCTGCTGGCCCCGAAGTTCGACCACACCCCGTTCCGCACACCCGACCGGATGCTCGACGCGGTCGCGGACGCGCTGCGTGGTCTGGGGCCGTTCGACGCGGGTCTCGACGTCTGCTGCGGTACCGGCGCGGGCGTCCGGACGCTGCTGCCGCTGTGCCGGGAGCGGGTCACCGGCGTCGACTTCAGTACGGGGATGCTGGAGCGGGCGCGGGCCGCGGTGGTCGCCGGGGATGGGGGGCCCGCGGTGGAATGGGTGCGGGCCGACGCGCTCGCCCTGCCCTTCACGGGGGCCTTCGACCTGGCGGTGAGCTTCGGGGCGTTCGGGCACTTCCTGCCCGCCGAGAGGCCGCGGCTCTTCGCGCAGGTCAACGGTGCGCTGCGGCCCGGCGGGGTCTTCGCCTTCCCGGTCGGCGCCCCGCAGCCCATGACCTCGCCGCTGTACTGGGCGCTGCTCGGCTTCGACGGGGTGATGCGGGTGCGGAACCTGCTGTGGCGACCGCCGTTCGTCATGTACTACCGGACCTTCCCGCTGCGGGGCGTCATCGACGATCTGCGCGGGGCCGGGTTCGCGGTGCGGCTGCGCCCGCTGGAGGAGTTCGGCCGCCGGGCCGACGGCAGCCCGCACTGGTGCCTCGTCGAGGCGCGGAAGTCCTGAGCGTCACCGCGTCACCCGGCCTCACCCAACGTCACGTGGCGCCCTCGCTCACTGGAACGCCCTGCGGTAGGCCTGCGGGCTGACACCGGCGACGCGCTTGAAGCGGTCGCGGAAGGCCGTGGGTGAGCCGAAGCCGACCTGCACGGCGATGCGCTCGACGGTGTGCCCCGTCGTTTCGAGCAGGTACTGGGCCTGCCGGACCCGTGTGCGGTGCAGCCACTGCAGCGGCGTGCTGCCCGTCTGCTCCCGGAAGCGGCGCAGCAGGGTGCGGGTGCTCATGCCCGCCCGCCCCGCGATGTCCTCCAGGGTGAGCTCGCGTCCGGCGTTCTCCTCCAGCCAGTGCAGGAGCGGTTCGAGCTCCGATCCCTGCGGTGTGGGCGGCGCCTCGGAGACGATGAACTGGGCCTGGCCGCCCTCGCGTTCCAGGGGCATCACCGAGAGGCGGGCCGCGTCCGCGGCGACGGCGGAGCCGTAGTCCCGGCGGATCAGGTGCAGACACAGGTCGAGCCCGGCGGCGGCGCCCGCGGACGTCAGGATCTGCCCGTTGTCGACGTAGAGCACGTCCGGGTCGACGTCGATGTCGGGATGGCGCTCGGCGAGCCCGGCCGCGGCCATCCAGTGCGTGGTGGCGCGCAGCCCGGAGAGCAGGCCGGCCGCGGCGAGCGTGAAGGTGCCCGCGCAGATGGAGGCGATCCGCGTGCCGTCGGCCGCCGCGTCCCGCAGCGCGTCGAGCACCGCGCCGGGGACCGGCAGGGACACGTCCGCCGTGCCGGGCACGATGATCGTGTCCGCGTCCGCGAGCCCTTCGAGACCCCACGGTGCCTGGAGCGTGAACAGGCCGGCGTCGATCCGGGGCGCCGCGGCGCAGACCCGCACCCGGTAGCCGGGCCGCCCGCCGGGCAGCCGGGTACGGCTGAAGACCTCGATGGGGGTGGACAGGTCGAACGGGACGACGGTGTCCAGCGCCAGGACGGCCACGGTATGCATGGCGGCAACGTACGGCAGAGCCGCCATCCCGCCAAGCCCGCACACAGGGACCGGGGCTTTCGCATGTCCCGCTACCTGGGCAGGGAGCTGATGGCGGTATCTCTGCGGAGCCTGTCACTAATGCCACTGTCGGCGGGCGTCCGCGCTGGCTAATCTCGGCGACCGGGTCCCGATCGGGAGCCATCCGATCTCCGCCGTCCGACGAAATCCCGAGGGCTCCCGCTGTGACCAAGTTCCTTCTCACGCTCCATGTGCTGGCCGCGATACTCGCCGTCGGCCCGGTCGCCGTCGCCGCCAGCATGTTCCCCCCGGCGCTGCGCCGCGCACAGGCCGACCCGCAGGACACGGCGGCCGTCGCCTCGCTGCGCCTGCTCCAGCGCATCTGCTCCGTGTACGCGTTCGTCGGCATCGCCGTCCCCATCACCGGACTGGTGACCGCGGGCAGCCTGCACGTGCTCGGCAGCCCCTGGCTGATCGCCTCGATCACCCTCACGATGGCCGCGGCCGCGGTGCTCATCGTCCTCGTCCTGCCCCGTCAGGAGGCGGCACTCGAAGCGGTGACGGGCGAAAGTGGCGACGGGACCCGCGGTGAACCGGCCGAGGGGGCGGGCGTGGTGACCGTGGGGGCGCGCGCGGGATTTCAACTCGCCATGTACACAGGTGTGTTCAACCTGTTGTGGGCCGCTGTCACTGTCCTTATGATCATCCGTCCGGGCTCCACGACCGGAGCATAGCCCTTGATATGTAAGCGAGTTGGGGCCGTCGAGTGGGGAGCGTTCGTCTTCTCCGACGACACGGACGGATCGCTGTTGACCCCCGTGGAGCGGAAGCCCTAAGTTCGGTGAACGTGCGTTCACCAGCGCTTTCCGCACCACGGGGGTATCAGGGATGGTCCGTGCACCACATGATCCGCAGGCCTCTGACCGGGTCACCCTGCCTCCGGACGCCGGCCTCTATGTGGAGCTCGCGCTCGACGTCGCAGAACAGGATCGGCTGCGCGCCGTCGCACCGGGCCCCGTCTGGTTCGCCGAACCGGACTCCGCATCCGCCGACGACGCGCGTGTCCTCGCCGAATCCCACATAGCCCTCGGAAACCCGGGGGCGGACCGCGTGGCGAGGGCGCCGCAACTGCGCTGGATGCAACTCGCGTCCGTCGGTATCGACCGCTACGTAGGCCTGGACTGGCCGGCCCTGGAAGGGCGTCTCACCGTCACCAACCTCGGCGGACTCTTCGCCGACCCGGTCGCGGAGACCTGCCTGGCGGGCATCCTCGCGCTCTACCGGGGCGTCGACGTGCTGGCGGGACTCCGCGCCGGGGAGTCCTGGTCGAAGCTCGACGTCCGGCCCGGCCTGCGACTCCTGGGCGGCGCGAACGTCCTCATCCTGGGCAAGGGATCCATCGCCCTGCGCCTCGCGGAACTCCTCGCGCCCTTCGGCTGCTCCGTCGCGCACTTCGCACGGAGCGACGGACACCTGCGCACCCGGCAGGAACTCGACGCCAGGCTCCCCGAGTTCGACATCGTCGTGGGACTGCTCCCGGACACGGCCGACACGGCGGACCTCTTCGACCGGCGCCGCGTCGACCGGCTGCGCCCCGGCGCGGTCTTCGTGAACGCCGGTCGCGGCACGCTCGCGGACGAGACAGCCCTGGTCGCCGCCCTCGCCTCCGGACGCCTCGGCGGCGCGGTCCTCGACGTCACCCGCGAGGAGCCGCTGCCCGCCGGGCACCCGCTGTGGAGCTGCCCGAACGTCATCCTCACCCAGCACACCGCGGGCGGCTCACGCGAGGAGACGGAGCGGATCCTCGACCTGTTCGCGGACAACTGCAGGCGGCTCGCCGACGGGGAGCCGCTGCGCAACGTCGTGCGGTGGTCTCAGGGGTACTAGAGGTACTAGAGGTACTAGAGGTACGAGCGTCAGCAAGGCGAGGGTGGGGCGCTCACCGCCGGTGGCCGGAGGAAGTGGAAGCCGGGCCGCGGGTGCATGAGGAAGTCGTGGTGCGAGATGTTCCACGCGTACGCACCCGCCATCGCGAACACCACCCGGTCCCCGGCCCGCAGCCCCGCCACCGCAACCCGCCGGGACAGGACGTCCTTCGGGGTGCACAACTGCCCCGCGAAGGTCACCCGGTCCTGCCGCGCCTCGGACCGCGGCCAGGGATGCGGCCACGGCTCGCGCGCGGGGAGCACGGTGCAGGGCTGGTCGTGGCCCTTGGCCGCCGGGGTGCGCAGATGGTGGGTGCCGCCGCGCACCACCGCGAACTCCTCGCCGTGGCTCTGCTTCACGTCCAGGACCTCGGTCGCGTACCAGCCGCAGTACGCGGTCAGCGCCCGCCCCGGCTCGATGCGCAGCGTCAGACCGGGGTGCGCCGCGCAGAGCCCGGCGAGGCCGTCGCCGTACGCGGCCCAGTCGAAGCGCGCCCCTGGCTCCGCGTAGTCCACGCCCATCCCGCCGCCGACGTTCACCTCCGGCAGCCGGATGCCGTGCCGCCGGGCGAGCGCCTGCGACCAGGTCACGATGGACCCGGCCACCGCCAGCTGCCGCGGTGCGTCGAGTCCGCTGGCCAGGTGGGCGTGCACGCCCAGCAGTTGGAGCTGGGGGAAGCCGCCCTCGGCGAACCCGGCGACCGCGGAGTCCGCCTCGCCCGGGTCGATGCCGAACGGGGTGGGGCGCCCTCCCATGGCGAGGGAACTGCCCGCCAGGGACTCCGCGCCGAGGTCGAGATTGAACCGGAGCAGGACACCGACGCGGGCGTGCGGCACGACGCGGGCGGCGACCGCGGCCAGCATCCGCAGCTCGTACGCGCTCTCCACATGGAAGCGCTCCACGCCGAGCTCAAGGGCGGCCGTGATCTCGTCGGGCGTCTTGCCCGGCCCGCCGAAGGCCAGCGGACGACCCGTCACCGCCGCGGCTACATGGGCGAGTTCACCGCCCGACGAGACCTCGTAGCCGTCGACGTGCGGCCCGAGCGCGGTCAGGATCTCCGGCTCCGGATTGGCCTTGGCGGCGTAGTACAGCTCGACCTGCCGGGGCAGGGCGGCGCGCACGGCGGCGGCATGCGCGTCCAGTGCCGACAGGTCGTACAGATAGGCGGGCAGTTCAGCCGGAGCCAGGCCGAGGGCGCGGTCACGTACGGCGGGAGTGGGGGCGGTCATCCTGCGGCGCTCCAAGGTGCGTCGGTGCGGGCACCCAGGTCCCGTACGTGCTCGGCGAGCGGAAAGGGTGAGGTGAGCCGGACGTATCCCGCGTCCCGGTCGGCCTTGCGCTCCCAGCGGGTGAGCAGATTGGCCTTGGCGGGCAGCGGTACTCCCGCGAGCAGGGCGCTGAGCCGGGGCGGGCAGCCGTGCGTGTCGGCGAACTCCTGCACGACGGCGCGCACTTGGGCCCAGAGTGCGGGCTCGGTGTGCGGGTGGAGATCGGCGATGGCGGCCAGCAGTTCGGCGACGTGGTTGACCAGCAGGCAGTAGATGACTCGGTCCCAGCCGCGCTGCGCGTCGTACGTCATCGGGGCCGCGACCTCGGGCGGGAGCGCGGCCAGGGTCTTCGCGTGACGCTCGGGCAGCAGCTTGGTGCCCTCCAGGTCGCGGAAGAGAACTTGGGCGGGCATGCCGTTGTCGTCGACGCAGATCAGGACGTTCTGCAGGTGCGGTTCGAGCACCAGGCCGTGGTCGAAGTACGCGGCGAGCACCGGCGGCAGCAGGAGCCGCAGGTACGTCCGCCACCATTCGAGCGCCCGCTGCGGCGCCGCGCCGTCGAGCAGCCGGGAGATGTGGGCGGGCCCGGTCGGATACTCGTCCGCGACGGCCGCGGCGAGCAGTGGCGTCGTGCCGGGCAGGAGCCGTCCTGCCAGGCCTTCGCGGACGATGACGCCGAAGCCTTCCAGGAGGGCCAGGTCGGGGCGGCCGTCGGGGCCCGTGAGCGCCAGGCTGCGGTAGGCGGGCTCGCGGAGCACGGCGCTGCCGGGGAAGCGGGCGGCCAGGTCGTCCAGGGCGCCTTCGAGTACGCGGGTCAGTGCGACGGCGCCCGACAGCTCGTAACTCGCGTTCTTGCGCAGGCAGTTGGTGATGCGGACGTTCAGGCTGAACTTCAGGAAGGTGTCACCGTCGTACAGCGTGCGCACGGAGGCGGTGGCCGCGAAGGGGGAGCCGCCGGGGCCCAGGTCGATGACGTCCCGGCGGTCAAGGGCCGCGCGCAGTCCCGGGTGCTCCCGCAGCAGGTCGTACTGCCACGGGTGCACGGGCAGGAGACGGTAGCCGTCCGGCACGCTCCCGAGGCGGTCGAGCGGCGCCGTGGCGTCCGGCCGCACCGACTCCTCGGCGACGAGGCCGTCCCGTACGGCGAGGTGGCGCAGCGGGAAGGAGGCCGCGGTCTCGGGGGCGTACGCGGACCAGTCGGCGAGGTCGCCGCCGCGCGCCTTGGGGGTGGGGTGGAAGCGGTGGCCGAACAGCAGGGACTGCTCGGAGGCTAGGTAGTCCGCGAGCCGCTGCGGGGCGCCGCTCCCCGTGGCGGGGGCAGGCCGGTCGGCGGCGATCGCGGCGCTGACGCCCTCGTGGCTGGAGGCGATCTGCTCCAGGAACTCCTCGTTGCTGACGCCCGTACGCAGCGAGAGCTCGGCGTGCGTGTACTCGGCGAGGCGCGGCCAGTCCACCTCCACCCAGGCGCCGTCGCGCTGTTCGGTCACCGGGCCGGTGAAGCGGTGGGCGCCCAGGAGGGACGTGCGGCGCAGTGCCACGCGCAGGAGGACCCCGCGGCGCGGCAGCCGCAGCAGGAGGCCGCCGTCGACGACGGCGGTCTGGTGCTCGGGCCCCGAGACCTCGCGCAGCAGGCAGTTGAGGAGGGTGTGCGTCACCGCGTGGTCGGCGCTGGGCAGACGGGTGGGCGCGGCGCCGGCGACGGGGGCGCCTGCGATGAGCGCGGCGGCCTTGGCGGGCGCCCAGGACGGGGCGGAGAAAATGCCGGTCGGCATGGACATCAACGGCTCCAGCGGATGCGGGGCGAGCGGCGGAACAGGGCGGAGAGGATGGCGGCGGCCAGGGCCGTCAGGGCGGTCGCGGTGCCGGTCAGGAGGGGCGCGGGCAGTCCGAGGAGGCTGTTGCCTGCCGCTGCCGCGAGACCGGCGGCGACCGCGCCCCCTTTGGAGACAAGCTCCAGCGTGCCGAACATCTCGCCGGGGGGTCGGCCGTGGGCGCACTCGGCGGCCAGCACGGACAGGCTGACGAGGCCGAGCGTGAGGCCCACGCCGAGCAGCAGCCGCACGCCGGTGAACGCGGCGAGCGAGCCGGCGGCTCCGTGCCCGGCGAGACCGAGCGCGACCAGCGCGAATCCGGCGGCGATCCCCGGCATGGGGCGGCGCTCGACGGCCTGGTGCACCAGCAGGGCGAAGAGGAGATAGCACAGGTGCGGCAGGGCGAAGAGCGCGCCGGACACGACCGGCGATACGCCGGGTATTCGGTCCTCGACCAGCGCGATCAGATAGGGGAAGGAAATGACGGTGGAGAAGACGAAAGCGAACTCGAAGGCGTAGAGCGCCCTGAGCGCGGCCGGCGGGACGGCGCTGACCGCTGCCCCGGCAGCCGAGGCCCCGAAGGGCTCCGACAGGGGCTCCGGCGTGGGTTCGGGGAGGGCGGCGAGCATCGCCGCCGCGGCCAGCGGAAGGACCGCCAGCAGCGCGTACTGGCGGTGCGGCGAGATCCAGGGGGCCAGCGAGCCGACGAGGATCGGCGCGAGGACGAGCGCTGCCCGCGCGGCACCCTGCATCAGGGTCAGCGCCTTGGACAGGCCCGACCCGCCCAGCGCGGCGGCGAGGTAGCCGTTGGACGCGGCGAACGTGCCGCCGAGGACGCCTTGCAGCACGAGCGCCGTGACGAACGCGCCCAGCGAATCGGCCCACCCGGCGAGCAAGAAGGAGACGGCGAGGCCGAGTTGGGCCCGCAGGAGCAGACGCTTTCGGCCGAAGCGGTCGGCGACGCGGCCCCACAGGGGTGCGCCGAGCGCGCCGAAGACGGTCGGGACGACGTACAGGAGTCCCGCCCAGCGGGCGTTCGCGTCGCCGAGCTCCGGGAGGATCGCGGTCAGATACGGGGGCAGGCCGAGGGCGGCGAAGGACGCGACGAAGTAGCAGGCTGCGACGGCGTGCACCTGGCGTCGCCCGAATCCCGCGCCCACGGTCGGACCCTCCGTCAGTGCGTGCGCCGCCGATGCGGTGGCCATCACGAAGCCCCCGTCAGCCGGAGGTAGTTGGGCCCCGTCGTGTAGTACTTGTTGATGTCGGCGGCCCCGGATCGCTCCTTGGAGAGCAGGGTGCCCGCGGTGACCATCGCCTTGACGGGCAGCTCCGCCGCGTCCAGGACGTGCGCCCGCAGAAGCGTGCCCGGCTCACCGGGACCCGTACCGAGCCGCTCGACGGCCTCGGCGAGCCGGTCGCGCACGAGCCGGAGCAGCCGGGTCAGGGGCGCGTGGCCGTGCCGGGCGAGACCGAAGGCGTACGCGCCCGCGCAGAGGTGGAGGGTGATGGTGGTGAACACGTCCAGCACCGGTCGGTCCCCGTCGACGAAGATCCTCGCGTCGTCGAAGCCCTCGTACTCCGCGGCTGGTTGTCCCATGACACTTCGCAGCCGGGCGAGGTTGATGCGGGGCCCGTCGTTGTCCTTGAACAGCAGCCGCAGCCGGGTGCGGTGGTCCGAGCCCTCGTCGATCACCAGGGAGATGTTCTGCTGGTGCGACTCCAGAGCGATCCCGTAGGCGAAGAGGGTGGTCTGCCAGTCGAAGAGGAGGGTGAGCGCGGCGTCCAGGAGGGCGAGGGGATCGCCGCCGTAGAAGCGGTCGGCGAGATGGTCGATGAGCAGCCGGCCGGAACCGGGCGCCGGGCACATGAGGGCCGCCATCGGTACGACGACGGCGCCGTCGAGACCGGCGGGGTAGCGGCGCAGGAGTACGGCGACGAGCTCATGCCCGGCGTGGGCGTAGCGGCTTTCGTCCGCGTGCAGGACGACCCCCTGGAACCGGGGCTCGCGCACTACGACGGTTTCGATCAGCCGCTGGCCCGCGGCGCCGTCGATGAGGGTGCCCGGCTTGATGGTGCGCCGGTTGCGCAGGCCCAACGTGGCGGTGGAGAGGGGGAGTTTGAGGTGGTGCGTGGGGTGCGAGGTGAGGGCGACGGTACGCATCGACAGGGTCGGTACGACGTCGGGTCCCGGACCGTCGAGGAGCTGGGCCCGCCGTTCGAGCCCTGCCTCCCGCAGGGCTTCCCGCAGAGTTCCGTCCGCGGTCAAGGGGTGTACGGGGAAGACGAAATGGGTCTCGTCCAGCTCGGGGGCGCCTGCCTGGCGGGGTGAGAGCCAGGCGTCGGAGCCGCCGCTGACGGTGACGACGTCGCGGGGCAGGGCGAGCTGTCGCAGCACGAAGGTGGGATGGAATTCGGGTGCGTAGGCCCGCAGTTGGGTGACGTCGAGACCGGAGCGGCCGCGCGAGGTCGGGTACACCGGGTGGTCCGTTCGTGCGGCGAGCGTGTCGTAGCCGAGCGCGCCGTCGAGTCCGGTCCAATCGGCGGGGTTCTCGCCGTACCGCCTGGAGAGCAGGGCGTCTGCTTCGGTCCTCGTCCCGGCATGCAGCCGCATGGCGTCGAGCGCTTGCCCGCACTCCGCGTCGAGCGCATCGAATCCCGCACGGTCGACGGGGTCGGCGAGGTCACGCAGGACGGCCAGAACGCTGCCCGCATCGCTGAGTTCGGCGCTGTCGGACTCCCACCGGAGGAGGGGGAGACGGGCGGCGTACGTCCCTTGGAAGCCGTCGGCGCGGACGGGCATCAGCAGAGCGTCACCGGCCCTGGCGCCGACCCTGGCACTGGTCCTGGCGCCGGTACTCGCACCGGTCCTGGCGCCGGCACCGGCATCATCACTGGCACCGGCCCTGGCGATGTCCGCGGCTGCTGCGGGCTGCCGTGCCACCGGCAGCCTCAGCCACAAGCCGTCCGGCAGGCGCACCGGGCCGCTTCGGGTGCGCCACCCCACCACGTCCTCGCGCAGGAGCGCGCTCAGAACGCGTAACAGGAGCTCACCCTCGACGCCGACGGCGGCCGGAGCCCGGTGTGTCACGGTGTGATCTCCCAGTGGTGCTCGGCGAGGAAGTCCGCCACGGCTCGGTCGACCGCCGCCTGGTCGGTGCCGGTGGCGCGGACCACGCCCAGGAAGTCCCGGTTGGTGCCGTGGAGTTCGTGCCGTTCGCCGACCTCGCGCAGGGGGCGGTACGTCAGTCGCACGCCGGCCGCCGTCACCTCGCTCGCGCGCGGGGCGGCCGTCAGCGTTCCGGAGCTCCGGGCGCACGGATAGTCGAGCAGTGCCCGGCCGTCCGTGCGTGCGCCCAGGTCCGAGGGGAGCGGCTCGCCCAGATGCGTACGGAGGATGTGCTCGAAGAGCGGTACGTCCAGGAGCTGGGCGAGGAGCAGGTCGCATTGGTCACCGATGGCACGGTAGTTGACCTCGATGAGCCGCGCCCGCCCCTCCGCCACCACGAACTCCGTGTGACAGGCCCCGAACCTCACACCCAGTGCGTCCAGTTGGGCCAGAATCTGAGCCGTCACCGGTTCCGGATGCGCGGGGACGAACGTCATCCGCTCCTCGATGAAGTGCGGCGGCGGCGACACCTCCGTACGGAAACCGCCCAGTACGTGCCGGACCCGGCCGTCGCCGAGCGTCTCCAGCGTGCACAGCTCCCCGGCGAGATACTCCTCGACGACCAGCGCCGCCCCCGGACGCCGCGCCTGTATCTCCACGCACCGTCGCACCAGATCTCCCGGCCCGTCCACCAGCACCACGTCCTCGCTCGCCACGCCCTCCCGCGGCTTGACCACACACGGGAACGGCACGTCGAGAGAGATGAGTTCGGCCGGATCCTGGTCCGCTGAGAGCTCGGCGGACCAGACGGTGTCGGCGCCCGACGCCGCGAGATGGCGACGCATCTGCGCCTTGTCCTTGGTCCGCAGCGCCACCCGCCAGTCCTTGCCGGGCAGCCCGAAGTACTCCGCGGCCAGCGCGGCTTGGGTCTGCAGGTGGTCGCTGTTGGTGAAGACCGCGCCGGGGGAGTGGTGTGCGGAGATCCGGCTGATGACGGCGCGGAAATCGCGTACGTCGCACTCCAGGATCTCCATGCCCCGCAGGGCTTCCCGTGCCGGGCCGCGCCGGTGGGCACCGGGCTGGTCGGTGAGGAGGGTGACGTCGAGGCCGAGCCCGCGCGCGGCGGGCAGAAAGCCTTCGGTGACCGAGTCGGTGGGGTTGCGGGCAAGGACGTACAGCCGCATGGCGAGTCCACTTCCGGGTGCGAGCGGAGGTGCGTGTGGGACGGCCCGAACGATCTTGGACACGGGGTGAGAGTTTAGGTTAGGTATGCCTAACGATGTCAATTCGCTGCGAGGGCCGGATCACTCGGCGCGACGAGATGGATCACTCCGTGGGACGAGGTGCGCGGCGCGCCGTTCACGATGAGGCAAGTTGAAGAGAAATAAGGTAAGCCTTACCTAGTTCGCGGTGGAGAGGCCCACCGGCGAACGGCCGATTGACCTGCCCTTGCAAGGAGTTACGCGTGCCGCTGACCGTGGCCCCGGACCTGGCGTCGACCGCCACCGCCCTGAGCCCCGCCGCCCTGCTCGCCACGACCTATCGGCGGCTCGCCGCGCACTGCGAGTCGCTCGCCGTCACCGTGGCGCAACCCGGCTCGACCGCGGGTCAAGGGTGGCTCACCGGCGCCGAACTGACAGCACGTCAAGATGCCCTGGACGCCTTCGTCGGGGCGGAGGCCGCACGCATCCGCGCCGGTCACGACCACAGTCCGCGCCCGGACGTCGCCGCGTCCCGTGCGCTGCACGGCTACCTGTGGTCGGTGTCCCTGCTGATGAGCGGTGCCTGGTACCTGGAGCGGCGCGTGCCGCGGATCCGCCCGCAGGACGTGCGCGTCCACGTGGAGACCGGCGCCTTCGAGATCGTCCCCGGTTCCTTCACCTGCTTCCCGGACGACCCGGCGGCAGGCCTCCCCGGAACGCGCGTCCTGCCCGACGAGGAGTCGCTGCGCGCCGAACTCCGTGCCGCGGTCGTCGCGCACATGCGCCCGCTGCTCACTGCCCTCGGCCCGCAACTCAGGCGCAGGCAGCGGGCGTTGTGGGGCATGGCCGGAGACGATCTCATCTCCGGGATCTGGTACCTGGGGCGCATGCTCGGCCAGGAGGACGAGGCGCTGCGCGCGGTGGACGCCCTGCTCCCGGGCCCCGTGGAGCCCTTCCCCGGCGGCGCGGACTTCCGCCACCTGACGACCCGCGACGGCGAACGGCACCCGACCCGCACCCGTCTCGGCTGCTGCCTCTACTACACGATCCGCCCCGCTGAGGCGTGCGGCACCTGCCCGCGCGTCTGCGACGGGGAACGGCTGCGGAGGCTGGAGACGGATGACGCCGGTGCTGACGTGCCGTCTGAAAGTGGGCACTGAGATCGAGATGCCGTGAAACATCGGGATGCCCTGAAATCGAGACGCGGTGAAACCGTGATAGGCAATCTGGCGTAGCCGCTCGCTCGCGCCAGGAGACGCCCATGCCCTTCGAGGTTCCTGTCATCGACATCACGCCGTACGTCGACGTCGACGGCGGCTCGGCGGCCGAACGCGCCCGTGTGGCGAGCGAGATGGACGAGGCCTGCGCCCGCGTCGGCTTCGTCCAGATCCTCGGCCACGGCATCCCCGCCGCGGCGGTGGACGGCCTGGCCGCCGCCATGGACGGTTTCTTCGGACTGCCCCTGGAGACGAAGAAGAGCTACCGCGTCACCGGCGCGAACCGCGGCTACAGCCCTCCCAGGAGTGAATCCCTCAGCCTGAGCCTCGGCGTGGAGTCCGCCGCCCGTATGAACGACTTCTTCGAAGCGTTCAACGTCGGCACCGAAGCCCGCTCGTTCCCCGGACTCGACCTGTCCGAGGACGACTACGGGCTCAACGTCTGGCCCGCGCGGGTCGACGGCTTCGAACCGGCCGTGCTCGACTACTTCGGCCGGGCAGGGCGCGTGGCACGCACGCTGACCCGCATCTTCGCGGACGCCCTGGGGGAGCCTCCCGGCTTCTTCGAGTCCCTGACCGACCACTCCATCGACGTACTGCGCATGAACAACTACGCCCTGCCGGAAGGAACCGTCACCCTCGACGGCGACCTGACGGGCATGGGGGAGCACACCGACTTCGGTCTGGTCACGGTGCTGTGGGCGGACCAGGTCGCCGGATTGCAGGTGCTCGGCTCCGAAGGGACCTGGCACGACGTGACCCCCGTCGAGGGGGCGCTCCTGGTCAACCTCGGCGACCTCACCGCCCGCCTCACCAACGACCGCTGGATGTCGACCCTGCACCGCGTCAAGCCGCCGGTCGTGGACGGTGGCATCGTCCGGCGCCGGTCGGCCGCCTACTTCCACGACGGCAATGTCGACGCGGTCATCTCCACGCTGCCGAGCCACCTCGACGCCGCCGACGAACTCGCCTACGAACCGATCCTCGTACGCGACCACATCAAGGCGAAGCTGGCAGGGTCCCGGCAGGGCAAGGCCAACGCGGCGGCCGTGCGGGAAGCGGCGAGGGTGCGCGCCGCCGCGGGGCGCGAGTCCGGCAAGGGCGGCCCCGCGGCCGACTCGGGTTCTGTCACGCCTGGTCGAGGGGCGCGCGGATCGCTTCAAGGGCCTTGGTGATGTGCGCCTCGGCCGCCGCCTTGTCGATGCCGATCCCGGTGAGCGGGCCCGTGCCGCCCTCCGTCTCCAGGAGCGAGAGCAGGATGTGCTCGGTGCCGATGTAGTTGTGGCCGAGGCGCAGGGCCTCGCGGTAGGTGAGTTCGAGGACCTTCTTCGCCCCGGCGTCGTACGGAATCAGGTCGGGCACCTCGCCCACGGCGGGCGGCAGCGCTTCGGTGACGCGCTCGCGGATGGCGTCGAGCGAACTCGCCTGCGCGGCAAGGGCCTTCGCGGCGAGGGCGTCCGGTTCGGTCAGGAGGGCGAGCGCCAGATGGGCGGAACCGATCTCGGCGTTGCCCGCCGCACGGGCCTCTTCCTGGGAGGCCATGACGACGTTCTTCGCCCGCGGGGTGAACCGGCTGAAGCCCTGCCGGGGGTCGAGGTCCGACATCTCGCCGGGGTCCTTGGGCACGAACCGCTTCTGGGCCGCCTGCCGGGTGACCCCCATGCTCTTGCCGATGTCCGTCCAGGAGGCGCCCGAGCGGCGTGCCTGGTCCACGAAGTGGCCGATCAGATGGTCGGCGACATCACCGAGGTGATCGGCGGCGATCACGGCGTCGGAGAGCTGGTCGAGGGCTTCGGGGTGGGCCGTCTTGATGGCCTGGATCAGGTCGTCGAGGCGAATGGGCTGGGTGGGCTGGAGGGGCTGCGTCATGTGTCAACGGTAGGTTGACAGTGGAGAGGGTGTCAACCATAAGTTGACACCTGAGTTCTGAGCCGCTCCCCCCTGTTCCCCTACTCCGCCCAGGGGGAGTTCTGGATGACCTCGACGAAGTCGCCGCGGGTGAAGCCGGTGACGAAGTGCTCCAGGACGTCGGCCTTCACGTTGCCGAAAGTGGTCTCCGGCTTGGGGGCGATGCCCTCGGTGAACGCCTCCAGGATCCGCCGCTTGAAGTCGGGGCGCGGGTGCAGTGCGGTGATCTCGGCGCGGTCCTCGGCCGTCAGGTCGTCGTACCCGATGCCCAGGACGTCGTACTCCACCCCCGCGGTGACCAGGGCGACCTCCGGCTCCATGAACTCGGGGATGCCGGGGGTGGTGTGCAGGGCGATGGCGGTCCACACCCGGCGCACGCTGTCCTCCGGTACGCCGTGACCGTGCAGGAAGCTGCGCGCCTCGTCGGCGCTGTCCACCTCGAAGCGGCGGCCGCTGTCCCGGAAACGCTCGCCCAGGCCCAGATCGTGGAACATCGCGCCGATGTAGAGCAGTTCGGGATCGAAGCTCAGCCCGCGCCGGCCGCCCTGGAGGCTGCCGAACCAGAAGACGCGGCGGGAGTGGTGGTAGATCAGCTCGCTCGTCGTGTCCCGCACCAGTTCGGTGGCCGCGGCGGCCAGCTTGGTGTCCGGTACGGAGACTCCGGCGGCGGAGGAAATGCGGTCGGTCATGGCGTGATCCCTGTCGGCTCGTGTCGGCTCGTGTCGGCTCGTGGAGCCAGCCTGCTCGACGTACGTGGCTCACCGCCATGTCCGTATGGACAGCCGCCCCACACATCTGGACACGTTCGGGAGCTACCGTGGGTGAATGCCCGAGCAACCGGACGGACCCCGCCCCCACCACGTCTGCGTCCTCGCCTTCGACGGGGTGCGCCTCCTCGACGTCGCGGCCCCCTTGGAGGTCTTCGCCACCGCGGCCCGCTACACCGGCGGCGGCTACACCGTCCGGGTCTGCACCCCCGACGGGCAGGACGTCAGGACCTCCACCGGGCTGCGGATCGCGGCCGACCTGCCGGTGGCCGACGCCGGCGGCGCGGACACCCTCGTCGTTCCGGGCCACGCCGAGCTCGTCACCTTCGCCGAACGGCCCGAGCTCGTCGAGAGCGTGGGCCAACTGGCAGGCGGGGCAGGGCGGGTGGCCGCCGTGTGCACCGGCGCCTTCGCCCTCGCCGCGGCGGGACTTCTGCGCGGGCGCAGGGCGACGACGCACTGGGAACACGCGGCGAAGCTGGCCCGGCTGTACCCCGACACCACCGTCACGGCGGACGCCATCTACGTCCAGGACGGGCCCGTCCTCACCTCGGCCGGGGTCACCGCCGGCATCGACGTCTGCCTGGCTCTCGTGGAGCAGGACCACGGCCCCGACACCGCCCGGCGGGTGGCCAGGGACCTCGTGGTCTTCCTGCAGCGGCCCGGCGGGCAGTCCCAGTTCTCCGCGGCCTCACGCACCCCGGCGACCAGCCATCCGGTGCTGCGCCCGCTCCTCGACGCCATCGCCGCCGACCCGGCGGCCGACCACCGCCTCGCGACCCTGGCCGGGCGGGGCAGCGTGAGCCCCCGGCATCTGACCCGGCTCTTCACGCGGCAGCTCGGCACCACCCCGGCCGCGTACGTGGAGTCCCTCAGGCTCGAGGCCGCCCGCATGCTCCTCGAACGCGGCGCGAGCGTCACCGACGCGGCCGGGCGCAGCGGTCTGGGCAGCGACGAGACGCTGCGCAGGGCCTTCGCCCGCCACCTGGGGACGACACCGTCCGCGTACGCCGCACGCTTTCGCACCACACGGATCGAAGCGGGCTGAGCCACGCCGAGCAGCAGAGCGGCCTAGGCGGGTCCGCGCCGTCCTGCGTCAAGGGCCGCCCAGCGGCCTCGGCGACTCGATCCGGCGCCCCGCGTCCACGCCCGCCCGTACACGCTCCGCCCACCGCACCGCCGGCCCCATCGCAAGCGCCGCCGCGAGGAAGATCCCGCCGAGCAGCAGCCAGCCCGGTACGCCCCACACCACGAGGAGCGAGGTGAGCAGCAGCGGGCCGAGGGTGCGGGCGACCGGGACCCCGGTGCCGAAGAAGCCCTGGTACTGGCCCACTTGGTGCGCGGGCGCCAGATCGAAGCTGATCTGCCAGGATCCTGCGGACTGCTGCATCTCCGCGACGACCTGAAGCACCGCCCCCGCCACCAGGACAGCGACCGTCGCCCACACCGGAAGCGCTGCGGCCGAGAAGGCGAAGACGGCGCACGAGGCGAGCATGACCAGACCGGATCCGCGCACCGCACGCGTGGCCGTGCGCGGACCGTCGACACCGCGGGCCATGCGGACCTGAAAGGCCATCACCGCAAGGGTGTTGAGGACGAAGAGCGCCGACACCAGCCAGCTCGGCGCGTCCGTCCGGTCCACCACCCACAGCGGAATCGCGAGGCTCAGGAGCGGCATGCGCAGCAGCAGGACCGCGTTGAGCGCGGTGACGAGGGCGTAGGGCCGGTCGCGGAGCACGGCCAGGCGCGGCTCGCCCTTCTCCCGGGCCGTGGACCGAGGGACCGCGGGCAGCCGCAGCAGCACCAGCGCGCAGAGCAGGAAACTGACCGCGTCCAGCGCGAAGACCGCCAGGTACGCCCCGCGCGTGTCGTAGTGCAGGGCGAGACCGCCGAGCGCGGCACCGACGGCGAGGCCGGCGTTGAGCGTGGACTGGAGGTGGGCCAGGACGCCCGTACGTGCCGCGGGCGTCACGAGTCCCGCGAGCAGCGCCTGCCGTGCCGCGGCGAGTCCGCACTGGGCCACGGCGTACAAGCAGGCGGCGAGGAGGAACGGAACGAAGGAGCGGATGAACAGGAAGGAGGCGACCGACGCGCTGGTGGCCAGGGCGAGCAGCACCGCGGTACCGCGCGGCCCCTTGCGGTCGGCGAGCGCGCCGAGCGGCACCCCCGTGACGGAACCGATGGCCCAGGCGACCGTGAGCGCGAGCCCGATCTGCGTGGGGGAGAGGCCGACGACGCGGGTGAAGTACAGGGCCGAGGTCACGTAGTAGGCGCCGTCGCCGAGCGAATTGCTCAGCTGGGCGGCGGCGAGCACGCGTGGCGCTCCGCCTGGCGGCAGAATCTGGATCGGCACAACACTCCCCCGGCAGGCGGCCGTTGGGCCGCGTCTTCGCTGATGAGGAGAGGCTAGCCAGCTGAATGGTCCGGCCTGTGGACCATTTCCGGCCGGGGAGTGTGGGCCAATTCGACCGGCCCGTACGTCAGTTGCGCGGGCCTGCGCCGCCGCCGGGTCGGCCCGGCCGCCGCACCATGAAGACGTCCACGGGGTCCTCGCTCTCGACGCTGAAACCGTGCCGCTCGTAGAGGCGTCGCGCCGCGCTGCCCTGGAGGACGTTCAGGCGGACGAGGGCGCCCTCGGCGTCGGTCCGGTCGAGCAGCGCGCGCAGCACGGCCGAACCCAGGCCCCGGCCGTGGAGGGCCGGCTCGAGGTAGAAGTGCTCGAGCCACGGACCGTCCTCGGCCGGACGCAGGGCGACACAGCCCGCGAAGGACCCGTCGGCGACGACGACCGAGGTGTGCCCGGGGGCGAACGCGTCCCGCAGTCTCTGGCGCACCCGATGCGCGTCGAACCGGCCGAGCCGCTCCAGGTCCGGGCGCATCACCACCGCGCGCAGCTCGGCGATGGCCTCGACGTCGGCGGGCTCCGCGTCCCGCAGCGCCCATCCGGGGACAGGTGCCGCGCCCTCCCGCGACTGCTTCACATGCGTGGTCATGACCGAAGTATTCCTGGTCGGCGGCTGGCGGCGGCGGGGGGTGGTGCCCCGCCGCCGCGGCAGGTCAGCGCGTGACCTGCCAGCTGAGCGAGCGGGTCAGGAGCCGTCGCAGTTCCGGGGCGCGCACTGCCTTGCTGGGGTCGGTTGCGCGTGCGGTGACGGTGTGCGGGCGGCCGTCGGCGGGCACCCCGAGCGCGCCGGGGGTCACGCTGCTCTCACCCCTGGCCTGCCGTGCCTCGCGGCCGTCGACGTACCAGCGGGTCCGCGCATGCGAAGACGCCTTGACGCGCATCCGGTCGGTGCCGCGGACCTGCCGGTCGGAGGGGGTGACACCGCTGAGGACGGGCGCGTGCTGATGGAAGCCCGCGATCATCGCCTCACGTCCGGGCAGATTGAACTCGCGGCCCAGCGTGCGCATGATCGAGTCCTCGGTGGGACGGTTGAGGCCGTGCCCGTGGTAGCCGCCGCCCTCGTACGCGCCGACGGTGCCGCCGTCGGGTGACTCCTGGCCGAGCCAGCGGTGCCACTTCGCCTTCTGCGCGGCCATCTGGTCGGCGCTGAGCTTGGTGAGGTTGGACTCGCCCGGCTCGGGGCCGGTGTAGGTGCTCTCGTCGTACCAGTACTCGTCGGCGAGCTTGCCGAACGAGTGCCCGGTCTCGTGGACGGCGACCTGGTCGGAGTCCGGATGGTCGGAGGAGGCGGTGCCGATGCCGTCGTACCCGGACGGCGAGGTGATGTCGTTGTAGCCCGCGCCGCCGTACTTGGTGGAGTTGCCGAGCACGATGACGAGGTCGGGGTCGGCGGCCTTGCTCGCATAAGCCTCGACCTTGTTCGTGTCGACGCACAGCAGCCGCTCGATGCCGTCGCAGAAGAACGCCGAGTCCAGGGCGGTGTTCTTGTGGACGTCGGCCGTCGGGTCGCCCGAGACGCCGGACTGCTGCGAATGCGCGTCGACGGCCCAGACGTTGAAGAGGTCCTCGTACTCGGCGTACGGCTCTACGGCGGCCATCTCCTTCCACTTGGTGCGGACGTCGGCGTGGAAGTCCTCCTGCTGCGCGGCGGTGTACCCGTCGCCGATGAAGACGACGTCGACCTTGGCGTCGCTCGCTCCGGCCTCCACGATCGACGTGACGTCGCCGTCGCCCTTGATCGTGGACCGTTCCCTCGTGCTGAGCGCAGAGGGGGCGGGGACGTCGGTGTGGCGGGGGTGGCCGTCGGGGCCGGTGAAGTACTCGACCTCGACGCGGTCGGTGGCGTGCGCGGCCGGTGTACTGCTGTCCTGCCCCTGGTCCGCGGCGACCGGCGCGGTGGCGGCGAGCGCCGCGGCCAGGGCGACACCGGTGGCCACGGCCAGACGCTTGCGGGATATGCGAGAGGTACCGGATATGCGGGATGAGCGTCTACGCATGGGAGATCTCCCGGGATTCGGCGCGGACCCGGACTCGGGGTCGGCGGGCCCGCGACATAAGTGGGGGGTTAAAGGGAGTTAAGGCGCGGTTCAATGTAGGGGCTGGCGGGAAGCCAGGCAATGCCCGGGACGCAAGGGGACTGTGGGGATGGCGACTTCGCGCCACGCACGCCCAAATCCCCGTGTGCCGGGCCCTGATGGGCTTGGCTCGGAAGTGGAGAGGCAGAGATGACGGAGAGCGGATCCGCGGGCGTGAGGCTGGACGAGCCCGCGACGATCGGGCGTCGAGTCCTGCGCATGCGTACGGAACTGGGGCTCACCCAGCGTCAGTTGGCCGAGCCCGCCTATACCCCCGCCTACGTCTCCACGCTGGAGTCGGGCAAAGTGAGACCCTCCGAAGCCGCCCTCCGGCACCTGGCCGAGCGCCTCGGTGTCACCCCCGAGGAGCTCGTGACGGGACGCCCGGCCCGCCTCGCCGCCGAACTGCGCCTACGCCTGACCGACGCGCGGCGCGCCCTGGCCACCGGAACCCCCGAGGACGCCGCCGCCCTCTTCCGCGCCCTGCACGCCGAAGCGGTCGAGCACGCGCTGCCGGGGGAGCAGGCCACCGCGCTCCTGGGCCTCGGCGACTGCCTCCTGGAGTCGGGCGACCTGGACGACGCGCACGCGTGCTTCGCCTCGGTGGAGCGGCTCCTGTCCGACGAACCGCTGCCCCGCCGCGTCCCCGCCATCCGTGGCCGCGCCAACGCCCACCGCCTCACGGGTGAACTCCGCTATGCCTGCCACCTGTTGGAGACCGCCCTGGACCAGCTCAACGCCTCGGGCCTGCACGACCCCGACGCGCTGCTCCTGCTCTACTCGGCGTCCATCGCCCCGTACATGGACATGGGCGCACACGAGCGCGCCGCGCACGCCGCCGAATTGGCCCTCGCGCTCGCGCCGCGCGTGGACGATCCGGCCCTGCTGGCCGGGATGCACCGCGGGGTGGCCCGCACCCTCATCGCCCAGGGCCGTATCGCCGAGGCCGACGCGTCGCTGGCCAAGGCCCAGGGTCTCTACCAGCAGCTGCACATCCGCACCGAACTCGCCCACTGCCACTGGATGCGCGGCTATGTGCACGCCCAGGACGGCGACCTGGAACGCGCCGAGAGCGAACTGCGCACCGCACACGACATGCTCACCGCCAAGCGGGCCGCTCTCTTCGCCGAACAGGTCGAGGTGGAACTCGCCGACGTGCTGCGCCGGCGCGGCAAGGTCCGCGAGGCCGAGGCCCTGCTGAGGCCGCTGCTGACCGGCGGCGCGCAGACCGGCCGGCCCTCCGGGCCGAAGGTCACCCCGGCCGCCCTGCGGGCCGGGCGGGGCGCGGTGCACGCGGGCGCCGCGCACCGGCTGCTCGGCCTCATCGCGGAGGAGTGCGGCGACACGGAGGCCGCCGAGGAGCACTACCGCGCCGCGCTGCCGTTGCTCGAACGCGCGGGCGCGACCGGGGACGTGGCCGGCCTGTGCTGCCTGCTCGGCGATCTGCTGCGGCGCACGGGACGCACGGAGGCCGCCCTGGACGCCTACCGCACCGGTCTCGCCCACCGGGCGACGCCCGGCACGACGACTCTGGGGCCCGCGCCGACACCTCCGCCGATGTGAGGGGCCGCGGCCGGTTCGCCGAGCGATTGTCCGGCTTTTGTCACGGTGCTGTGCGCGCGGACAACCTGATGTCCACTCATGTACGTCCGCCTGCTAAAAATACGGGCGGCACCGGGACGCAGACCGCCTTGTGCGCATCCATCGCATCATTCTGACAGTTGGGCCCGAAAGGGCCGCAGGGGGAAAGGCACCAGCCTGATGAACCACGCACGCACGACCGCAGCAGTCCTGGCCACGGCGGGGGCGCTCACGGCCGCCCAGCTCGGCCTGGCCGGATCCGCGTCGGCGGCCGACGCGCCGAAGGCACCGAAGGCGTCGGCCGCTTCGACGCAGAGCGCCGGCTGCCCGATCGACATCGTCTACACGTCCCGGTTCTACATCGGCCCGGGCGGCTGGGTGAAGGGCGACGGTCTGTACTTCGGCCTCAAGAACAAGAGCACCAAGAGCTTCAAGAAGGTCACCTTCACCGTCAGCAACGTGAAGAACGTCCGCTTCGGTTCGGCGAAGGCCAAGGGCGGCAAGATCACGCACAAGACGTCGAAGACCATCTCCGTCTACGACAAGAGCCTGAAGGGCAAGGCCAGCCTCGGGGTCAGGGTCAAGACGCGCCTGCTGAACACCCGCTCGTACAAGGTGAAGTTCAAGGTCCACGGCAACGGCTGGAACTGCGCCGTCAACCAGGGCACCTGGGGCGCCTGAGCCATACACGCCCCATGGTTCCGGGACCCGGATCCGTCCGGGCCCCGGAACCATGGCCGGTCGCGGGAAGCACACCTGGTCACGAGTAACATCCGCGCCAGAGGCTGATCGAACCCGAGTCGGCCAGAGGTCTGGAGCGGTCACGTGGACGAGGTAGCGCAGACGGGGCTCGGCGCCGGCAAGTACCTGCTGGTCACCAGTTACCGCAAGAACGGCACCGGAGTGCCGACCCCCGTCTGGGTCGTCGAGGACGGCTCCGCGCTGGGCGTCTGGACGCCCACGGAGTCCTGGAAGGTCAAGCGGATCCGCAACCGCGCGGACGTCCTGATCGGCCCCTGCGACCTGCGGGGCAACCCGACCGGCGAGCAGGTCCCCGCCACCGCCGAGATCTGCGACCCGCAGGCGACGGCGCGCTACCGCAAGCTCATCGCCCGTAAGTACGGCCTGGTCGGCCGTCTCACCCTGCTCGGCAGCAAGCTGCGGCGCGGGTCCGGCGGGACGGTGGGCATCCGCATCACGCCCGGCGGGTGACTCCCGAGGGTTCGCGCCTGTCGGCGGGCGCCCTGCGTCCCGTCATGCTCAGCTCCGCGGCCAGCTCGCCGCGGAAGGCGGCGGCCGTCTCCCGCGCGTGACGCAGCCCGATGCGCGCGAAGTCCCCTTCGAGCTCGGTCAGTTCGGCCAGCGTCTCGCTCCGGTCGCGGCCGAGGCGGGCGCGTGACTTGACCAGGCCGAGCCGGGACAGGGCCACACCCCGCGGCTCCCGCATGGCGTTGAACTCCTCCAGAGCGGTCGCGTACATCTCGCGTGCCGCCTCGTAACTCCCCTGTCGGTACAGGACGTTGCCACGCATCTTGTGGTTGTACGCGAGCGCGCTCGCCAGATCCATGGCCCGGCAGATGACCTCCGCCTCCGAGAGCAGCGCGAGGGCGCGCTGCGTCTCGCCCCGCAGCGAGAGGACGTCGGCGACCCCGCGCAGCGACCAGGCGCGCCCCCGCGCGTCCTGCGCGTCGGAGGCGATGCGGACACACTCCTCGAACAGTTCGAGCGCTTCGGTGTAGTCGCCGGTGTTCCGCCGCATCTGGGCGATGCCGGACATCGCCCACACCATGTGCCGTGCCTCGCCGTGCTTGCGGCCCTGTTCCAGCAACTGCTCGTGGAGGGCGGCCACCGCGGCGTAGTCCCCCTGGATGCGTCCGGTCTCGGCGAGCCCCGCGAGCGCGTAGCCGTGCGCGAGTCGCTCCCCGCTGTCGGCCGCCAGCGCGACCCCCCAGGTCAGGAGCCTTCGGGCGAGCCGCAGCTGTCCGCACTGGCGGGCCAGCGTGCCGCCGCTCCACAGGGCCCAGGCCATGGCCCCCTCGTCCCCCGCGACGCGCGCGCTGCGGTAGCTGTGGCGCCAGGCGGCGCCCGCGTCGTCCACCTGGCCGAGCCGCCGGTTGGCCTCGGCCAGGGCGAGAGCGGCGCGCGCTCTCTCCAGTGCGGTGTCCGCCTGGGAGAGCGCGCGGTCCGCCGCCGTCAGCACCTCCTCGTAGGAGGAGTTCACCCCGAGTGCCGAGCCCAACTCGCCCTGGTATTCGGGCGCGAATGCCTTGCCGTGCATAGATCCATGACCTCTCGATCAACTCCGTACGCCGGTCTCCGTACGTTGATCAAGAAGCTACGAGCGAGGCGGGGTGCGGCGAATCCCTCCGCGTATGGGTCATGCCGTACGACTCCAGGGCTACGCGCGAGGCCATGGTCATCATCGGGATGTACGGGGAGGAGGGCGGGGCCGCGGCTGTCAGCTGTCCTCTGAGGCCGGTGCCGGAGCGGCGGCGGAGTCGGCGGCGCCCGCGGTCGCCGCCTGCAGCGAGGAGATGCACGCGGCGATCGACTGCTGGAGCTCCTCCAGGCGCCGCAGCATGTCGTCCTCGTAGATGTCGTCGACCTCGGCGTCGTCGAAGGTCAGCTCCTCGAAGACCTTCGTCGCCTTCTGCAGGCTGCTGTAGAACTTCGCGCGGCGCTCCTGCACCCGCAGCTGCGGGTCGCTCTGGACGGTCTGGGCGACCAGGTCCTTCACGGTGTCGTACGCCTCGCGGGCCCACTCGCCGGAGTCCTCGCCGTCGTCCAGCTCGTCGATGAGGGAGAGGTGCCGCTCGGCCTCCTCCTTCAGCTCGGCGGGTGCGTCGATCAGCTGGCCCGCCGGCGTCTTGACCTGACCCTTGTCGACGATCTGGCGTACGTAGTCGACGCGGTCGCCCGCCTTGGCCTCGGCCGCGACGGCCTTCTTGAGGTCGTCGGCCCGCACGATGTCGCGCACCAGCTCGGTGCGCAGCGCCGGGTCCTCCTCGAGCCGGTCCATCAGCGCGCGCCGCGCCGCCTCGGCGGTCCCGGGGTCGGCGAGGATCGCGGCCCGCAGCGCGGTGGGGTTCTCGGCGACCTCCAGGGCCTTGGTGGGGCGGATGCCCTCGGCCTCGGCGGCCTCCGTGATCGCGGTGCCCCGCTGGGAGAGGGCGCTGGAGCGGGAGGTGTAGTACGTCAACCAGACATCGGAGTCCGGAAGTTCGATGTCCTCGCCGGGCGTGAGCGCCTCGAAGTGGGGTACGAGGCCATCGTCAGCGGCCTTGTCCCACGCTTTGTAGTAGCGCATGACGCGCTCGGCCGAGCAGCCGGCGAGCTCGCTGAACTCCTTCGCCGAGACCTTCGGCGTCTCGTCGGCCCCCTGCCCGCCGGGGCGCACACTGCGCGCGACCTTCAGGGCGAACGTCCAGCCGCCCGTCCGTGCGTAGGCGCCGAACGCACGGGCGTCCTGGGCCACCGGCTCGGACACTTCCGGCGACGGCACTGCTTCAGACGGGGCGATGGCAAGAGTCACGAAGGTTCTCCTGGATGGTGATGACAAGTATCTGAGCGCTGACTCGACACCTTATCTCTCCTATTGAGGTGTTATGAGGGCGAGTTGTCGCGAGGTGAACAGGTGTCCGTAGGACGGAGGCAAATCCTCCGGTGATCGGCCGTCCGGTGTGGGTCCTACACATCCTGACCACATCTCCTCCCCGAGGATGACCTGGCGTGGACGGCACTACAGCGCCCGTGGGCCGATAGTCCGACTCTGAGTCTGACTTCCGGACGTGTCAGGGACTGGACTATTGAGAGGAAACCTGCTGACCGCCCTGACGTGCGCTGATCGTGCCGCGGGGGATGTCACTCCGCCTGCCGAAACCGACGGGAGCCCCTTCGCCGTGGCTACGTTCCTCTACAAACTGGGCCGCCTCGCCTTCCGGCGACGCCGCTATGTGGCACTGATGTGGGTGGTGCTGCTGGCCGGGGTCGGATTCGCCTCGTCCGCGGCACCCGCACCGCCCGAGGACTCCTTCTCCATGCCGGGGACGGAGTCGCAGAAGGCCTTCGACCTCCTCGACGAGAAGTTCCCCGCGGCCAGCGCCGAGGGCGCCACCGCCCGTGTCGTCATCCGCGCCCCCGAGGGCGAGAAGCTGACCCAGGCCGGCCCCAAGGTCGACGTCGAGAAGCTGGTCAAGACCCTGGGTACGGGGTCCCAGGTCTCCGAGGTCGCCGACCCGTACAAGGCCAAGGCCGTCAGCAAGGACGGCACCACCGCGTACGCGTCCGTCACGTACAAGGTCACCGCCACCGAGCTGACCGACAAGTCGCGTGACGCGCTGACCAAGGCCACCGACGAGACCCGCAAGACGGGCTACACCGTCGAGACCGGCGGCGACGCCGTCATGGCCGAGCAGGAGATGGGCGGCTCCGCCGAACTCATCGGCATCGCGGTCTCCGCGGTCGTCCTGATCATCACCTTCGGCTCCATGGTCGCCGCGGGCATGCCGCTCCTCACCGCCATCATCGGCGTGGGCATCGGCGTCTCCGGCATCGCCGCCCTCGGCAGCGTCCTGGACCTCTCCGCCACGACCTCGACGCTCGCGATGATGATCGGCCTCGCCGTCGGCATCGACTACGCCCTCTTCATCGTCTCCCGCTACCGAGCCGAGATCGCCGACGGCCGAGAACCGGAGGAAGCGGCGGGCCGCGCCACCGGCACCGCGGGTTCCGCCGTGGTGTTCGCCGGACTCACCGTCATCGTCGCGCTCTCCGGCCTCGCGATCGTCAACATCCCGATCCTCACCAAGATGGGCCTCGCCGCGGCGGGCACGGTCGCCATCGCCGTCCTCATCGCCCTCACCATGATCCCCGCGCTCCTCGGCTTCGCGGGCAAGAAGGTGCTGCGCCGCAAGGACCGCAAGAAGCCCGCGAGCGAACTGCGGGACCCGAACGCCAAGCCGAAGCTGGGTACGCGCTGGGCACGCTTCGTGCTGCGCCGCCCGGTCCCGGTCCTGCTGCTCGCCGTCGTGGGTCTCGGTGTGGTCGCCGTACCGGCCACCAGCCTGGAGCTCGGCCTGCCCGACGAGGGCACGTCGGCGCCGGACACCACGCAGCGCAAGGCCTACGACATGCTGTCCGAGTCCTTCGGCGCCGGCTTCAACGGCCCGCTGATGGTCACGGTCGACACGGACAAGGACAAGGGCGCCGCGGCCGCGGCCGGTACGGTCGGCAAGGAGATCGCCAAGATCGACGGCGTCGCCGCCGTCACTCCGGCGAACGGCAACAAGGCCGACGACACCGCGATCTTCAACGTCGTACCGAAGACCGGTCCGAGCGACCACAAGACCGAGGGCGTGGTCAAGGAGATCCGCTCGACGGTCGACGGTCTGGGGGACAAGACGGGCTCCGAAGTCCTGGTCACCGGCGCGACCGCCATGACCATCGACTTCTCGCAGACCCTGGACGACGCGCTCCTGCCCTACCTGGGACTCGTCGTCGGCCTGGCCTTCCTGCTCCTGATGCTGGTCTTCCGCTCGGTCCTCGTACCGCTCAAGGCGGCGCTCGGCTTCCTCCTGTCGGTGGCCGCCGCGCTCGGCGCCGTCGTCGCGGTCTTCCAGTGGGGCTGGCTCGCCGACATCGTGGGCGTGGACCAGCCGGGCCCGATCATGAGCATGATGCCGATCTTCATGATCGGCGTGGTCTTCGGCCTCGCGATGGACTACGAGGTCTTCCTCGTGACCCGCATGCGTGAGGCGTACGTCCACGGGGCGCGCTCCGGCGAGGCCGTCGTCACCGGCTTCACGCACGGCGGACGGGTCGTCGCCGCCGCGGCGGTCATCATGATCAGTGTCTTCTCCGGCTTCATCATGGAGAACGACGACATGATCAAGATGATGGGCTTCGGCCTGGCCATCGCCGTCCTCTTCGACGCCTTCGTCGTCCGGATGGCGATCGTCCCCGCCGTGCTCGCCCTGCTGGGCGACAAGGCGTGGTGGCTGCCGAAGTGGCTGGACCGCGCGCTGCCGAACGTCGACGTCGAGGGCGAGAAGCTGCACAAGCAGCTCGGCGACTACCCGACGGCGCACGAGGACGACCAGGACCGGGAGCTGGAGTCCGTACGCGGCTGAGCACCTGACGCCAGGCCGAAGCCCATCATCTTGATCATGTCGTCGTTCTCCATGATGAAGCCGGAGAAGACACTGATCATGAT
>NZ_JBHUZJ010000018.1:0-130070 GCF_042667685.1 Streptomyces sp. NPDC057302
CAGCAGCACCATCGGCGTGGCCTCGCTGTTCTTCCCCGGCCAGCTCATCGAGACCAACTTCGTCCTCGACACCCGTCTGCCCGCCTGATGGCCACCGCGTAGTCGAGGCACCGCTGCCGGTCCGCGGCTACCGCTCGACGCTGCACGTCCAGCCCGTCGCCGACACGGGCGGCGCCTTCCTCAGCTGGCACGCCACCTTCGACCCGGCCCCGGGAACCACCGCCCAGGAAGCCACCGCGGTCCTCGAAGCGGCCTACGCCCCGGCCATCGCGGGCCTCCACACGATCATCGCCTGACCTCCGACGGCAGCAAACCCCGCACTGTCATCAACCACCCAGCACGAAAGAAGCACCCCCCGCATGAGTTCCCTGTTCACCCCCCTCACCCTGCGATCCCTTCAGATACCCAACCGGGTCTGGATGTCCCCGATGTGCATGTACTCCGCCGCCCCCGAAGGCCCGGACACCGGCGCACCGACCGACTTCCACCTCACCCACCTGGCCTCCCGTGCCGCCGGCGGCGCCGGTCTGGTGATGGCCGAGGCCACCGGCGTGCGGCCCGACGGGCGCATCAGCCCCTGGGACCTGGGCCTGTGGAACGACCGTCAGCAGGAGGCGTTCACCCGCATCACCGAGGCCATCACAGCCCACGGCGCCGTCCCTGCCATCCAGCTTGCGCACGCCGGCCGCAAGGCGTCGGTGGACAAGCCCTGGCTGTCCGACCGCTACCTGACCGAGGACGAGAACGGCTGGCAGCCCGTCGCCCCCAGCCCGGTCGCGTACGACGGACTGGCCGTCCCGCACGAGCTGACCGTGGAGGAGATCCAGCAGCTCGTAGGTGACTTCGCGGACTCCGCCCGGCGCGCGCTGGCCGCCGGGTTCCAGGTGGTCGACGTGCACGGCGCCCACGGCTACCTGATCAACTCCTTCCTCTCCCCGGCCTCCAACCACCGCACCGACGCCTACGGCGGCAGCTTCGAGAACCGGATCCGCTTCGCCCTGGAGGTCGTCGACGCCGTCCGCGCGGTGTGGCCCGAGGACCTGCCGGTGTTCTTCCGCACCTCGGCCACCGACTGGCTGACCGAGAACCCGGAGGACGAGCGCGAGGGCTGGACCGGGGAGGACACCGTCCGCCTCGCCAAGGAACTCCACGCCCACGGCGTTGACCTGGTGGACGTGTCCACCGGCGGCATGGTCCGCGACGCCAAAATCGTCGCCGGGCCGAACTACCAGGTGCCCTTCGCGGACCAGGCCCGCAACCAGGCCGGCATTCCCACCGCCACCGTCGGCATCATCACCGAGCCGCAGCAGGCCGAGGACATCATCACAGGCGGGCAGGCCGACGCCGTCTTCCTCGGCCGGGAACTGCTCCGCAACCCCTACTGGGCCCAGCACGCCGCGCTCACGCTCGGCGCCGAGCCGACCTGGCCGGACCAGTATGCCTACGCCGTCAAGCGCCGCAAGCACTGACCTCCCTACCCCGTACAGCTACAGACTCCGCCGCGCCGCCCTCAGGGGAGGTGCGCTGAACCACCGCACCGGGAGATCCCCATGAACCACTTGCAGGACAAGGTCGTCGTCATCACCGGCGCCTCCTCCGGCATCGGCGCCGTCAGTGCCAAGGCCCTCGCCGCCCGTGGCGCCACGATCGTCGCCGCCGCCCGCGGCCAGGAAGACCTCGACCAGCTGGTCGCCGACATCGAAAAGGCCGGCGGCACCGCAGCCGCAAGGCTCACCGACGTCACCGACGCCGCCGACATGCAGGCACTGGCCGACTTCGCCCTCGCCACCTACGGGCGTATCGACGTCCTCGTCAACAACGCCGGACTGATGCTCTTCTCGTACTGGAAGGACCTCGCGCTCGACGACTGGAACCGGATGCTCGACGTGAACATCCGGGGCTACCTCAACGGTGTCCACGCCGTCCTGCCCGTGATGCTCCGCCAGAAGTCCGGCCACATCCTGAACATGGACTCGGTGGCCGGCCACCAGGTCGGCGACGGCGCCGGTGTCTACAGCGCGACGAAGTTCTTCGTGCAGGCCATCACCGAGTCCATGCGCAGGGAACTCGGCGTCCACCAGGGCATCAAGGCCTCCACGATCAGCCCCGGCGTCATCGACACCGGCTGGGCCGACAAGGTCACCGACCCTGCCGGACGCAAGGCCGCCCAGGAGCTCAACGCCATCGCGATCAGCCCCGAGGCCATCGCCGACGCCGTCGTCTACGCCCTCGACCAGCCCGCCGACGTCACCGTCAACGACCTGATCATCTCCCCCACCCGTCAGAACTGGTAAGCGCCAGGCACTCCACGCCGCTCGGAAGGAACACCACCCATGTCCGTTCCCGCCTCCCCCATTCCCCGCTTCCACCTCGCCGTCCCGGTCGACGACCTGAACGCCGCCCGCCGCTTCTACGGTGAGACGCTCGGCCTGACACAGGGCCGCAGCGCCGACACCTGGGTGGACTGGAACCTGCACGGCCACCAGTTCGTCACCCACCTCGCCCCGGCCCGCACCGAACAGATACACAACCCGGTCGACGGCCACGACGTCCCCGTACCGCACTTCGGGCTGATCCTGACCATCGACGCCTTCCACCGGCTCGCCGACCGGCTGCGCGCCGCGGGCACCGACTTCGTCATCGAGCCCTACGTGCGCTTCGCAGGCGAGACCGGCGAGCAGTGGACGATGTTCCTGCTCGACCCGGCCGGCAACGCCTTGGAGTTCAAGGCGTTCGCCGACGACTCCCAGGTGTTCGCTACGCCATGACGCCAGGGCCCTACGTCGCGCCGCGGCCGTGAACGCATTGCAGGTACCCAGCCGTTAATGGGCGGGTGGCTCACCTACCCGGACAGGCGTAGCGCAGGTCTCGGTCACATGGCCGCCGACGCAACCTGACCCACGTCCCACCCTGCTCGGCGCACGTGCGCCGCAACCTCAGACTGGAGACGGAACATGTCGAAACCGACCTATGGCACTGACCACATCGCCATCACCGAAGTACTGGAAAAGTAAAATATGGACGGGCGGCTGAGCGAGGACACCTTCGGCCAACTCGCCCGTGACCGCCAGGTGCTGAGCCTCGAGCAGACCTCGGGCGGGCGTGATCTGCTCGCGATCGTCGCCGCCGCGGACCTCGACGGCCTCGCCAGGCTCTCCGGCGAGCGCCTGTCGCAACTGCCGGGAGTACGCGCCGTACGCAGCCACGTCATCACCGCGGCGCCCTTCGAGGGGGGCCTCGTGGCGCCTGCGCTGCCTCACCCGGCAGCAGCGCGGCGCGCTCGCCGTGGAGCGGCACGCGCTGCCCGACGAGCCGTTGCGGCCCCTCGACCGCCCAATCGTGCTCGCGCTCGGCACCGACGGCCGGATGCCCCTCACCGAGCTGGCCGGGACCGTCGGGGCGTCCGCCGCGACCCTCCGGCGCCGGCTGCGCGTCCTGACCGGCACCGGGCGGGTCTCGCTGCGCTGCGCGCCGGCCAGGCCGCTGACCGGATGTCCCGTCTCGGTCGTCTACTTCGGCTCGGTGCCGGCCCAGCATCTCGACGAGACGGTGAGCGCGCTGCGGACCCTGCCGGGCCTTCGCATGTACAGCGTCACGGCGGGCGCGCACAACCTGATGCTCGACACCTGGCTGCCCACCCTGTCCGAGGTCCACACCACCGAGGCACTGCTCAACAGCCGCCTCGCGCACCTGGATCTGAGGATCACCGAGCGCGCCGTGGTGCTGCGCACGGTCAAGCACGTGGGGCGGGTGCTCGACCGCAGAGGGCACAGCGTGGGGTCGGCGCCGCTCAACTACTGGGACGGATAAAGCGGTTCGCGCTCGCGACCGGGCGGCCACCCAGGGTGTCACCGACCGCCGGTCGCAGGGCGAACAGCCGGGTGAGCGGGTGGAAGCGGTAGCGGCCCGGCGCCGGGGACTCCAGGAACTGCACGTCGACCAACTGCTCCAGGATCACCTCGGTCGCCGAGCGCGCCCCACCGGTCGTCGCCGCCGCCCTCGCCACCGTCAACTCGCCCTCCTCCCCGGCCAGTAGCGGCAGCGCGAGCGCCGCGGTCCGGCCGGTGGGGCCGCGGGCCAGCAGCTCCCGGTGCCCCGCCTCCAGAGCCTCCCGCATGTCCAGATCCGCGAAGGACAGTTCCGCCAGGCGCCGCGCGGGGTCGGCGAGCCGGTCGGCGAGTTCCCGCACCGGCCAGCGGGGGCGTGCCGCCAGGCGGGCGCCCGCGATGCGCAGGGCGAGCGGGAGGTGACCGCAGTGCTGCGCGACCGCCTCGGCGGCGCCGCGCTCGGCGGTCAGCCGCCCCGGCCCCGCCCAGAGGCCGAGCACCTCGACGGACACCGGGGGCGGCAGGGGCGTCAGATGGAGGTGGACGGCGCCGTTCAGGGCGGCGAGGACACCGCGGCTGGTGACGAGGACCGCGCAGCCGTGCGCCGCGGGCAGCAGGGGACGCACCTGGGCCGCGTCCAGGGCGTTGTCGAGGACGATCAGCATCCGTCGCTCGGTGAGCAGCGTGCGGTAGGCCGCCGCCGCGTCCGCCTCGCTGACGGGAGTCGGCCTCGGCGCCCCCAGGGCACTGAGGAAACGCCGCAGGACGACGAAGGGCGGCACGGGATGCTCGTCGTGGCGTGAGCCGCGCAGGTCGGCGTAGAGCTGGCCGTCGGGGTACCGCTCGGCGAACCGGTGCGCCGCGTGCACGGCGAGCGCCGACTTGCCGACGCCGCCGGGGCCGTCGAGCGCGACCACGAGAGGACCGCTGCCCCGCGGCATCGGACGGAGCACGTCGAGCGCCGCCAGCTCCCCTTCCCTGCCGGGGAGTTCGGGGATGTCCGCGGGCAACTGGCGTGGCACGGCCGACGGACGGCCGGCACCGTCAGCGCCGTCCGTGCCGTTCATGCCGTTCATGCCGTTCATGCCGTTCATCCCGGGCGGGCCCGCCCGGCCGTTGGCAGCCGTGCGCGAGCGGCGCGCTTCCTCCACCCGGTCCCTGGCCGTCGCAAGGAGGCGCAGCTCGCGGCCGGTGGCGCCGAGCAGCTGGACCAGGGTGTCGAAGCGGTCCGTCGGTGGAAGGGTCTTGCCCGCGAAGTAGTCGCCGATCACCCCATGTGCCCAGCCCGTTCGCGCCGCCAGCTGACGGTAGGTGAGCTGGGCGCCCCCGTCCCTGCGCGCGGCGCGTCTGCGCAACTGCCGCAGCAGTGCGGCCAACGCATCGGCCGTGTCCACGGATTCGACCGGGCCGACGTCCGCCGCCGCCCGCGCTCCCCCGTCCGGCGGGTGTCCCGCCGCCCCCGTTCCCCCTGGCATGGTTCGCACCCTCCGCACCGGTTCGCGCCGGGCGACCAAGAGTGGGCGTCGCCTGGCCGAGGCCATCCGGATCTGTCCGGTGGTGCCCGCTTTCGCGGATCGCCGCCCGGGACGCGCTGCGAGCATCCCTCTACCGCTCGGATCCCGCGTACCGGCGACCGGGCACCGCACCGGCTGTCACTACGGCATTCGTGGAATACCGCCCTCCGGTTTGGTGCGGCTTCCCGGCGAATACCGCGGGCCGAGCGTCGCAACACCGGACAACCGACACCTGACAACCGACATCGGACAACCAAGGAGGCACGACCTATATGAGTAGGGTCTGCAACAAAGCCCCCAACCTGCCTGACGGCAGCGTGGCCGACCAGTCTCTGTACGAGCGCGTGGACGGTCCCATCGCCACCGGCTCGGCCCACTTCATGCGGGCGGGCAGTGAGCTGCACCTGATGCACTCCGACCTGGAACTGAACGACGTGCGCCAGGCCGCCCTGCGGGTGCGCTGCGCTGCCGCCGCCGTCCGGGCCGCGCTGGTGGAGTACCGCACCTCGCACCGCGTCGCCCAGGAGCTGGGCTTCTACCCGGTCCACGACGAGCGGCTGCGGGTCGCGGGCGGCGGGACCGCGGCCGTGCGCGAGACGCTCGGCACCGCGCGCGACGCGGACCTGGTCCAGCTGGACCAGGGCGCCATCGAGGCTGTCGCGCGGCGCTACGAAGAGGGCGGGGACGAGGCGGCGTTCGGCCACTTCGTGACCGAGCTGACCGGCTTCTCCGCGGAGCTCGAGGGCTTCGCGGCCCAGGCCACCGCCGCCGGTCCCGCCGACTGGCAGCGCCTGGCCTGGCAGTTGCTCACCGGGTTCGACCGCATCCGGATCTACGGTCAGGCCCTGGCCGTCGTCAACATCCTCGGCATGGCCCCCGGCGCCGTCGCCGTCGCAGGCACCGGGCACGAAAGGAGCACCAGGATATGAGCGCAGTCTGCAACAAGCTCCTCAGCCTCAGTGAGGAGGATCTGCGCAGCAAGAAGCAGCTCGCGCAGGCAGCGGGCACCGAGGTGACCGCGGCCACCAGTGAGCTGTGCAGGGCCCTCGAACTCGCCGAGCACGGCGACGGGGTGGCCGGCGCCGCGGTGTACGCCGCGGCGGCGCGCGACCGGCTCGACGGCGCCGCCCGGATGCTGGCCCAGGTGGCCGACATCCTCGTCAAGGGCACTCTCACCCCGGAGACCGCCGCGTGGTACAGCAGGCTCGACTACGACCGGCTCTACCGCTCGGGAATCAGCCTCGGCGCGGTGCCGCACGCGGCCGAGCTGTGGCAGGCGTTCACCCGGCAGGCCACGACGGGCGGCCCGCTCGGCATCTGCCACGACATGCGTGACCGCACGCTCGCCGTGGCCGCGCTGATCGGTGACTGGCTGGAGCGGATCGACGCCCCGGCGGCGGACACCGTGCTGCCGCGGATCCAGTCCGCGATGGCCGACCTGGCCGCGTACACGCAGCTCGTGGCCTTCGCCAACAAGGTGGAGCCGCGGGACCCGGCGTGGGTGATCGCGCGGGACGCCGCCGCGTAGTCGTCCGTGGGCAGATCCGTGGATAGACCGTGGGCAGTACGGAGGAGCGCCGGCCCGGGCCGGCGCTCCTTTCGCGGGGTGTGAGGCGCCGCCGCCACGCAGGCGGCCGGCACCCCGCAGGACTACGCCCCAGAGGCCGGCGGCACGTAGAAGTCCGTGGTGGCGGACGTCATCGCCGCGACGGTCTCCGCGGGCGTCCCGTACGCCGCGTTCGCCTTCCCCCAGGCCTCGCTGCTGGCGGCCAGGAACGTCCGGGCCTCATCGGACTCGCTCCACGCCTGCGTCGCCTCGCGGTCGAACGCCTCGCCCTCGGCGAGGTACGCGGCCAGGCCGACCAGGCCCAGGTCCCAGCCGACGCCGGTGGCACCGAGGCCGTAGGTGTCCCAGAACTCCGGGTCGACGATGGCCACATGCTCCAGCTCGAAGACGGTGCGGTCCTCGCCCTCGGGCGTCAGGCGCACCTCCACCTCGCTGTGCTCGCCCTCCTTGGGCTCCCCGAAGATCCAGCTGACCCGCAGCAGCCCGGGCGGCTCGCAGCGCAGCACCTCGCCTCCCGCGTTGTCCTCCACCTGGTAGTGGCCGCCGAGCTTCATCTCGCCCGTGACGGGCGCGAACCAGCGGCCGAGGCGCTCCGGATCGGTGCACGCCTCCCAGACGTCGTGGACGCCGGCGTCGAAGGTGCGGCGCATGATGATGCTGCGGCCGGTGCCCTTGGGCGTCTCGGTGTCCCGAAGCCGGCGGTGCATGGCGTTGATCTGGCCGACGGTGTCAGTCACCGGGGGTCTCCTCGTTCTCGTTCGGGGCAGTGCGTCGCCGCGCACCACGGTTTCCGCCCCCTGGTGTGCCGCCGTGCGGTCGCCGGGCCCGCTTGCCCCGGGCGAGTTCCGTACCGAGCGCGTCCAGGCGCTGTTCCCAGAAGCCGCGGAAGCGCTCGAGCCAGGCGTCCACCTCGCGCAGCGGCGCCGCGTCGACGGCGTAGAGCCGCCGGGCGCCCTCGGCACGTACCGTCGTGAACCCGCTCTCGCGCAGGACGCGCAGATGCAGGGACACGGCCGGCTGGGAGATCGCGAACTCCTCCCGGATCACGGCGGTCACCGCCCCGGAGGTCTGTTCGCCTTCGGCGAGCAGTTCCAGGATGCGACGCCGGACCGGATCGCTCAACACATCGAATGCGTGCACGCCCCCCAGCATGCCACCCTCTCCTTATATAAGCCAATGCTTATATGTCGGAGTCCGCACCGTCACCGGTAGGCGCGCGCCTGGAGCCCGTACATCCGCGCATAGAGGCCACCCCGCGCGAGCAGTTCCTCGTGGCTGCCCGTCTCGGCGACCCGGCCGTGGTCGAGTACGACGATGAGGTCGGCGCTGCGCACGGTCGAGAAGCGGTGCGAGACCAGCAGCGTGACCGTGTCCGGACGGCCGCCGTGCGGCCCCGGTCGGCGCGCGGCCTCGATGTAGCGCTCGAAGATGATGTGCTCGGTCTCCGCGTCCAGGGAGGCCGTCGGCTCGTCCAGGATGCGCAGGAGCGGGGCCTGCCGCATCAGCGCACGCGCGAGCGCCAGCTTCTGCCACTGTCCCGTGGACAGGTCGGTCCCGCGCTCCCAGCGGCTGCCCAGCTGGGCCTCAAACCTCTCCGGCAGTGTGCCGGTCAGGTCGGCGGCACCGGCCCGGCGAAGAGCGCCGGAGACCGCAGGCGGGTCGGCGATCCGCGACAGATCCCCGACGCCGACCGTCTCGCGGAGCAGGAATTCGAAGCGTACGAAGTCTTCGAAGGCGGCGCCGATCCGCTCGCGCCACCGTTCCGGGGCGAGGGCGTCGAGGCGCACTCCGTCGACCGTGATCCGGCCCAGCGTCGGCTCGTACATCCGGCAGAGCAGTTTGACCAGGGTGGTCTTTCCGGAGCCGTTCTCGCCGACCAGGGCCACCACTCCCCCGGCGGGCAGCCGCAGCGCGACGTCCCGCAGGGTGGTGGCCGCCGTGCCCGGATAGCGGAAGGACAGCCCTTCGACGGCGATGCCCTGCCTCAGCCGCGACGGCACCGGCGCCCACTCGACGCCCGGAGCGATCCCCGGGGCGCTCACCGCCGGCGCGAGGCTCGCCCGCTCCGCGTACGTCCGCAGCCAGCGCAACCGCTCGGCGCTCTGCAGGAGTTCGACGACGGCCCCCGTGGCCTGCACGAGTCCGCCTACGTGGCCGGTGAACCGTCCGGCAAGGACGACTGCGAGCAGTACCGCGCCGAGGCCGGTGTGGCCGGTCACCGCGAGATGTACGACGAAGGCGACCGCACCGATCAGACCGAGCGAGTTGAGCAGTCCGGCCACGCATCCGATCGCGGCGAACCGCCACTGCGCCCGGCTCGTGACGCCGTCCGCACGGCTGCGCAACTCGCGCACTCTGGCCCACAGTTCGGGCCCCGCTCCGAAGACGCGCAGTTCCTTTCCGGCATCCGGTGAGGTGGCGAGGCGGGCAAGGCGTGCGGCGAGCCGGTAGTCGGCTGCCGTGGCCTCCTGGGCGCGGGCGACGACACCGCGGGCGGAGACCTGCAGACGCAGGGCGAGCGCGCCGATGAGCGGCAGCACCAGCAAGGCGGGGTGGACGGTGGCCAGGAGCGCGGCGGTCACCAGGAAGCCGCCGAGCTGTTCGAGCAGGTTGAGCACCCAGTTGAGCAGGGCGCCCATGGCCAGGGTGCGGTCGCGCAGCAGGTGGAGCCGGTCCTGGAACGCGGGCGACTCCTGGTGGCGAAGGCCGGGGATGCCCGCGGCGATGCGGGCGAGCAAGCGGTCGAAGGCGAAGCCCACGCGCTCGCTGAGCCCGATCCTGGCCCCGATGGCCGCCAGCTCGACCGCCTCCCACACGCCGAGGCTCACCACGAGCAGGAGCGCCGCCGTCACGGTGGATTCCAGCAGCCCCTGTTCCGCGCCCTCGGCCAGGGACCGCAGCCACAGGGCCTGCAGAGCCGCGAGCCCGGCGGCGGCGGGCACGAGCAGCAGCCCGAGCACGGCGAGTTTCCAGGACTCCCGGAAGGACTCGACGACCAGGGTGCGCAGCGCGTCGAGCACGCTGCGCCAGCCGCCTTCGGACCCCTCAGGGGGGTCTGCGCCGTCGGGGTCTTCCGGTATCTCGCGCTCCACCGGGCGGGCGGCACCGGATCGCACGGGCGCGGCAGTGGCGCCGTCCCGGGGACCGAAACCGCCGACAGCGCCGGGGCCCGCGTCGTCGCCTTCGAACCTCTGCGCCTGCAGCCGGTACATCCGGGCGTACTTGCCGCCCAGCGCCATCAACGCATCATGTGTGCCGCTCTCCACGATCCGCCCGCCGTCCATGACGTGGATGAGACCGGCCTTGCGTACGCCGGAGAAGCGGTGCGAGACCAGGATCGTGGTGGCGCCGCCGCCGACCGTCAGGAACCGGTCGAAGAAGTCGGCCTCCGCCCTCGCGTCGAGGTGCGCGGTGGGCTCGTCGAGGACGAGCACGGCCCCCGACCGTGCGGCCAGCAGCGCGCGGGCGAGCGCCACCCTCTGCCACTGGCCCGCGGACAGGTCGGCGCCGCCCGCGAACTGCCGGGAGAGCACGGTGTCCCAGCCCGCCCCCAGCCTGTTGAGCAGGTCGCCGCCGTCGGCCAGTTCCAGGGCGCGCTCCAGGGCTCGCTCCAGGGTGTGCGGGTCGTCGCCGCCGATGTCCGGGGCGCCCATCGCCACGTTGTCGCGCAGCGTCAGCGGATACTTCACGAAGTCCTGGAAGACGACGGAGATTCCTCGGCGCCACTGCCGCGCGTCGCACTCCCGCACGTCCGCGCCGTCCGCCGTGATGCGCCCGGCGTCCGGCTCGTACAGCCGCGCGAGGAGCTTGATCAGCGTCGTCTTGCCGGAACCGTTCGCCCCGACGATCGCCACGGAGGTCCCGGCCGGGATCTCCAGATCGAGCCCACGCAGTACGGGCCTTTCCGTTCCCGGGTAGGTGAAGTCCACGGATTCGAAGGCAACGCGGCCGCGGACCGCCATGGCCTGGCCGCTCAGGCGCCCGTTCGCTCCCGGCCGCCGCGCGTCGACGCAGGCCCCCGGCCCACGGGCAGGCCCCGCGCCCTTGTCCGCGGTCCCCCGCGACTCCAGCGCGGCAAGCGATCGCAGCCCCAGCAGCGCGTCACGCACCATCAGGTCGTCGTCGCCGACCCAGCCGAGCGCGGGCAGCGCGAGCGCCGCCTGAGTGCTGATCACGAGCTGGGTGAGCCCCAGGTCGCCGCGGGCGGCGCCGAAGGCCGCGTACCCGAGGACCGCGCCCTCCGCGAGGACCACGAACCCGACGGCGCCATAGGCCCTGCGCGCGGCGCTCCCGCGGGTGGCCCAGACCCTGGCCATGCCCGACTGCCAGACAGCCGTCATCCGGTCGGCGAGCCAGTCACCGAGCCCGAAGACACGTATCTCCTTGGCCGGTTCGGGGTCCACGGTCAGCGACCGCAGGTAGCCCGCCCGCCGGATCACCGCGCTCGCCGCCTCCATGCTGCCGTGCACCTGGCGCGACAGGCGGAGATAGGAACGGTAGGTCAGCACCGCGGCGAGCCCGAGCAGGAGCGGCGCCCACCAGGCGAGCGGCGCCAACAGGACGAGCAGACCGACCCCTTCGAGCCTCGGACGTACGATCTCGGGCAGCAGGGAGGCGAGTTGATCGGGCCGGGTGCCCTGCTCGGTGGCCAGGCGCAGCGTGTCGGCGTAGCCCGGCTCTTCGAGGTGCCCGATGCCGTCCGGGCCGGTCCCGGCCGCGATGGCCCGGTCCTCCACCACACTGGCCGCCCGCAGCCGCAGCACCGCCGCGAGCCCGCTCTCCAGGGCGCGAAGTCCCGTGCGTACGAGGGCCAGTGCCCCGAACGCGATGAGCGCGACCAGCGCGCGCCGGGCCTCGGCCGACCCCGCGCCCTCCTCCACGGCTCCGGGCAGCGCCCCCACGAGCTGTCCGGTCACGACCACGATGAGCGGTCCGGTGAGCGCCGCGCAGACCACGACCGCGGCGAGTGCGACCGTGTGCCGGGGCCCGGACCGCCACAACAGGCGCACTGCTGCGGTCCATTCCTGCCACGTACGCATCCCTGCCTCCAGAGCCGCGCGCCACCGTCGGGAGGACGATGCTCACAGAGGAGGCGGGCGGCGGAGCGGCGGTCCCGGCCGCGACCGGACGCGGCCGGTCGCCGGGGTCACCGCGTGGAGGCCAGGACCTGATGTCCCAGGCGCCGCCAGGTGAAAGTCAGCTGCCGGTGAGGCCGCGGCGGCTCGCGTTGACGCCGGCCTGGAACCGCGAGTCGGCCTCCAGCGCGGTCATCAACTCCGCGATCCGCCTGCGGTAGGTCCGTACGGACATGCCGACGCGGCGCGCGCCCACGGCGTCGGTGAGCCCGTCCGCGAGCGCTCGCAGCACGGCGAGCGAATGGGCGTCCAGGCCCTCGGTCTCGCGCCGCAGGTAGTCCGCGAGAGGGGTGCCCGCGTCCCACGTCGCGCACATCAGGGCGTGGACGCCGCCGACGAGGGCCGGTGCGGTCGTGATCGTGAACTCGCGCCCGCGGGCGCCGTTGCGGCCGGCGAGGATCATCACCCGGCGGTCGATGATGATCGTCTCGTGCGGCAGCGCCGCGGCGCGGAGGCGCACCTGCCCGCCTGCCGCCTCGATGCCGAACAGGTGCAACCGCTGTTCCTCGTCGGCCAGCACCGCGGGGGTGTAGAGCTTGCGTACGACCATGCCGTCCGCGGTCCGGGGTCGCAGGCGCCGCACGATCGTCTCTCTGGCCTCCGGCCGCGTCCAGGTGTGCAGGTCGTTGGCGGCGCAGAAGAACTCCCGCGTCGTCTCGCCGAAGAGCTGGGCGGTCCGCTCGGCCAACGCCCTCTCGCCGTGCACGGTCGTCGTCGTGGTGTCGGTCACCCTCCCAGTGTCACTCAGTCCGGCGCACACCGGTGCTCCCGGCCGTGTTCCCGCCCGTCCTCACACTCTTGGCAAAACGTTGCCATCCGGTCGCCGGCGGGGCCTGGCGGGTCGAGGGTAGGGCCATGACCACACAGATCACGGCCGCGGCGAGCGGCCAGTTCATGCTCGGCGGCGACCGCCGCGTCAACCGCCTCGGCTTCGGCGCGATGCGCCTGGCGGCAGGCACGTTCACCGGTCCTGCCCGCGACCCGCAGACCGGTGTCGCTGTCCTGCGGCAGGCAGTCGAGGCGGGTGTCGACCACATCGACACGGCCGGTTTCTACGCCCGGGGTGAAGTCAGCGCCAACGACCTGATCCGCACGGCGCTCGCGCCCTACCCGGCCGACCTGTTGATCGCCACCAAGGTCGGCCCGCTGCGCGGAGCGGACGGCATGCCCACCGGTCAGGCCGGTCCCGAGCAGCTGCGCGAGCTGGTGACCGAGGATCTGCGCGCCCTCGGTCTCGACCGGTTCGACCTCGTCTACCTGCGGGTCGGGGGGATGAGCGAGCCGGGCGGCGAGAGCGTGGCCGACCGGTTCGCGGCGCTGGCCGAGCTGCGCGAGGAGGGACTGATTCGCCACCTGGGGGTCAGCAACGTCGACGTGGCGCAGCTCGACGAGGCGCGGGGCATCGCGCCGGTCGTCGCGGTGCAGAACCAGTATCACGTGCATCGTCCCGATGACGCCGCCGTGCTCGCGCGCTGCGAGGCACACGCAATCGCCTACGTCCCGTTCTTCCCTCTCGGTGGCGGCTTCGATCCGATCGAGCACGACCGTCTCGCACAGGTCGCCAAGAGGCACGACGCGACGACCGCTCAGGTCGCCCTCGCCTGGTTGCTCGCCAGCTCTCCGAACATGCTGGCCATCCCCGGCACCGGCTCGCCCGCCCACCTCACCGAGAACCTCGCCGCGGCAGGTCTGCGCCTCGACGCCGCCGACCTCGCCGAGCTGCAGGCCTGATGCCGTGACGGGCTGACGGGCTTGGCAGCCCGAGTGCGACGGCCCGGCTCAGCCCGCGGCTTCCTGCCGCTTCCTCAGCGCCTCGCCGAGCGCCGTGCGGATCGCGCCGGGCAGCGGCTCGCCCTCCGTCGTGGCGATCAACTCGTCCGCCACCGCTCGCAGTTTGGTGTTGGAGTTCTGCGACACCTCGACGAGAATCCCCCACGCCTCGTCCGCGGTGCACGGGCCCAGCGACATCAGCATGCCCCGCGCCTGGTCGATGGAGGGGTGGGACTCCATGGCGCGGTGCAGGTCGTTGACCTCGGTGCGCAGCGCCTTGATCTCGGCGGCCTCATCCGCGCAATCGGCGTCGGGAGCCTGCGGCTCGGGGACGCGATCGCAAGGGGGGTTCAGCGCCGGTGTGTTGAGGGAGTCCGATGAGGAAGCCACCCGCTCTGCCTCTCGTCTGCTCACGCCGCCACTGTCGCGTCGGCAGGACTGCTGCTGAGGTGAGCATCGCAGATCCCACACATCCATGGCCAGAGTTTGTTGTTTCCGTGCATGCGACAGCGCCGGTGGCTGTCTGTCCCAACCGACCGGCGCCTACGTTCGCACAGCGCTGCGCATTCGCAGTGATCGAGTAGCCATCTGCGTTGATCTCAAACAAGTGCAGCGCCGACCACCTGCTCGGGCAGGCCCAAGTCGGCCACGCAAGCGGCGGGTGCGGCACGTCCGCCCGTTCGCAAGAGCGCATGTTCGACTGTCTCCGGCCGCACCCCGATTCGGGCGTAGACCACCTCAACAGCACCCCTACAGGCAGGCCCGCACGCTAGCGTCGCCGCAACGCACCGTTTGGCGGGAGGGGCAGGGATGCGGCGCTCGGCCGGGCATGACGTGCTGCTGCGATACGTGGCTGACGTGCAGCGCACAACCGATGGATGGGCCGCGGCGGGGCCCGGACTCGACGGACGTACCACGGGCCCCCTGGTGAAACTCGGGCTGGCCCGGGTGGCGCACCGCGAGGACCGGGCGGAGCTATCGGCGAGGGCCGGCAGGCCGATCAACTGGGCGGTGCAGCTGACGGACGACGGGTGGGATGCGCTCCTCTACGCCCAGATGCGGGCGGCTCCGCCGACCGTAGATGCTCCCGCGCCCGGCCTGCAGTTGGTGGGCCTGCGCCGCTCGGAGTTGGACGCCCTGAGGCGGTTCCTCGCCCTGGCCGGACGACTGCGGTGCGGGCCCGCTCCGGGGCTGGAATCGGCGGTGGACTCGGCCCGCTTCAACGCGGCGTCCAACCGATGGGTCGTGTACGTGAGCGGTGAGCAGATGGACTCGATGGCGCGCGCGTTCTTTCTGGAACGGCTCGGTGGCTCGGCGGCGGCCGCCAACCGTTTCGCCCGGGTGTACGGGGTGACCTATACGCCCCCTGCCCTGCTGCCCATCTCCGACTCCATGGCCCCGCAGGCACCGGAGCGCGACGAGGCCGCCGGGCTGCCCGGCGATCGCTTCGGCTGACTGCTGTCCGGCGACGTCGAGTCCGACATCGAGCCGTGTGCCGTGGGAACGCCGGGCAGCGAGCCCATGACCACCGTGACCTTGCCGGGCGCCGCCCGGGTCAGGTACCCGCGGTCACCGGCGAGTCGGTCTTGTCGCCCACCGAGTCCTGTGTCGCGGACTTCGGGATGGGCCGGTCCTCGCGCAGAGCGGTCCATACCTTGTGCGACGCCTTGTCCAGCGGCAGGACGCGTCCCGAGTCCTGGGAGTCGTAGGTGACCGGCATGGTGACCATGTTGGTGCGGTCGGGGCTGATGCCCTTCAGCTCCTTGGCCAGACCGAGGAGCTTGTCCGCGGACGCCAGTTCGGAGTCGGCGCTGATCGTCTTGGTCGCGGTGTCCGCCAGGTCGTACGACTTGGCCGGGCTGCCCAGCGGATCGACGGTTTCGGCGCGGTGGATCAGCGCCTTGATGAACGCCTGCTGGAGCTGGATGCGGCCCAGGTCACTGCCGTCGCCCACGCCGTGCCGGGTGCGCACGAGCTCCAGTGCCTGCTTGCCCTTGAGGGTGTGCTTGCCGGAGCTCAGGGCGAGACCGCTGTTGGGGTCGTGGATCGCCTTGCGGGTGGTGATGTCCACGCCGCCGAGCTCGTCGATGAGCTTCTGGAATCCCTTGAAGTCGACTTCGAGGTAGTGGTCCATGCGGACGCCCGACATCTTCTCGACCGTCTTCACGGTGCACGCCGGTCCGCCCACTTGGTAGGACGAGTTGAACATCGCCTGCTGCGCGCCGGCCGCCTTGCCGCCGTGCGTCTTGGCGCACTGGGGCCGCTCGACCATCGTGTCGCGCGGAATGCTGACGACCGAAGCCTTCTTGTGGGTCTTGTCGACGTGCAGGACCATCGCCGTGTCGGCGCGCGCGCCGCTGACGCCGCTGCCGTACTTGCCGTGGGTTCCCGCCCGGGAGTCGGACCCGAGCAGGAGGATGTTCATCGAGCCGTTCTTCTGCTGGCTGGGCCGGTCGTGCCCGAGGGCCGCGTTCATGTCCGTGCCCTGGATGTTGCCGTTGAGGTGCTGCCAGGCGTAGGCCACACCGCCTCCGCCGATCAGGACCGCTCCCAGGGCGCCCCACGCGACGTAGCGCAGAGTCTTCTTCCGCGGCTTGCGCCGGGAGCCCCGTACACGGGCGGGCCCGTAGTCGGGCACTGCGGGGCCGTCGGCCATGTGCGCCTGCTGCTCGTCACCGCTCTCGTGCGGCATGCGCTGCCCCTTTTCGTTGACCGGTTGCTCAGTAGGCGGAGTCGACGTTGTCGATCGAGCCGTACTTGTCGGCGGCGTAGTTGGCTGCCGCGGTGATGTTGGCGACCGGGTCGGTCAGGTTATTGGGGGTGCCCGACACGTGGTACGTGTCGAAGGTCGGCTGGATGACCTGGAGCAGGCCCTTCGACGGGGTGCCGTTCTGCGCGTTGACGTCCCAGCCGTTCTGCGCGTTCGGGTTACCCGCGGACTCGCGGATGATGTTGCGGTGCAGACCCTCGTAGGACCCGGGGATGCCCTTGTCCTTCATGATGTCGAGGGACTCGCGGATCCACCCGTCGAGGTTGTTGCCGTAGTTCTTGTCGTCCGCGGCGGCCTTGGCCGCCTGAGCCGCCTGGGCTGCCTTGGCGCTCGCCGCGGTCGGCTCGGCGGCCTGGGCCTGCGAGGGGATCAACGTGAGGGCCGCGGCAGCGGCACCGGCGGTGGCGATGCCCGCGACGGAGATCTTGCGCAGTCGAGTGGTGCGGCTGGTGCTGGTCTGCGTCTGGGTGGTGGCCATGCGGGGGTGACTCTCCAATGCGAAGGGGATGGAGGGCCTGGTCGACGCGAGCGAGATTCGCCCGGTGCGATCCCGGCTCTCCGGAACTTCAGCAAGGGTTAGCGCTGGCCCGAGCGGGACGCAATCATGTGACGTACTACCCCGGTACGCAGGACGCCCTGGTCAGAGGCCCTACAAGAGACCCACGGCCCACCGCGGGCGCCCCGCCGGGACTACTACCGTCGTTAGCATGTGACGTGGCTCCTATGGGTGGGCTCACAGCTTCGGCGGTGTTTTTCGGCTCCGAGGAGCTTGAGAACGGTGCCAGTGGGGTAGACGACCTCTTCTGAGGCCTCACCCGGCCGACTCGGCGCCCCACCAGGCCGATCTCACCGCGAAGGTGCAGGTCAGCCGCTTCACAGCCCCCACGCCTCCAGCACAAAGCCCCGGCTCCCCGGTGCGCTTCGTGCGCGCCGGGGAGCCGGGGCATGCGTGCGGGAGCACGCGGGCCGCTAGCGAGTGGTGCCGAGCCAGTCCTCGTAGTGGGTCGCGGCCACGCGCGCGTCGGGTCCCGCGACAAGCACGTCACCGTCGACGGCGGCGAACATGCCCGCCTTCTCGTCCACGACGACGTCTCGGCTGTCCTTACGGGCCGCCAGCGTGATGCGGCCGAGCTCGTCGAGCCGGAAGACGTCGGGGCCGGCGACGTCGAGCGTGCCGTTGAGCGGCGGGGCGGTCGCGACGTCGGCGAGGGCCTGGACCACCTCGGCCGTCGCGATGGGCTGAATGCGCGTGGCGGGCAGCCGGACGGTCTCCTCGTCGGCGGTCCAGGACATCACCGCGTCCATGAACTCGAAGAACTGGGTGGCGCGCACGATCGAGTACGGGGTGGGGCCCTGCCGCAGCAGCTCCTCCTGGAGCGTCTTCGCGCGGTAGTAGTCCAGCTGCGGCACCTGGTCGACGCCGACGATGGACAGGGTGACCTGATGGCGGACGCCGGCGCGCTCCCCCGCGGCCAGCAGCTGCCCCATGGTGGTGCGGAAGAAGTCCGGGGATGCCTCGTCGAACGTGGGCGAGTTCGACACGTTGACGACCGTGTCCGCGCCCTTGAGCGCCTCGTCGAGGCCCTCTCCGGTGAGCAGGTCGACTCCGGTGGACAGGGATGAGGCGACCACCTCGTGGCCTGCCTCGCGAAGCCGGGAGACGAGTTGCGAACCGATCAGTCCGGTACCGCCGATGACCGTGATGTTCATGCTCGTGCCCTTCTGTGGACCGAGTTCCTCTGCCGCCCCAGAGGTTGCCTGAGGCCACTCAAACTCGGATATCTGATGTCCGAGATAATACTCGGATAGCCTGTGTCCGAGTCAACTGGGAGGGCGTATGAAACTGTCCGGCGGCGTGGAATGGGCACTGCACTGCTGTGTGGTGCTGACCGCGGCAACCGAGCCGGTCCCGGCTGCCCGGCTGGCGCAGCTGCACGACGTCTCGCCCAGCTACCTGGCCAAACAGATGCAGGCCCTGTCCCGGGCGGACCTCGTGAAGTCCATCCAGGGCAAGACCGGCGGATATGTACTGACCAGGCCGGCCTCGGACATCGCGGTCCTGGACGTGGTGCAGGCCGTCGACGGGGCGAGCCCGGCGTTCACGTGCACCGAGATCCGTCAGCGCGGCCCCTTCGGGACGCCGCCCGAGGACTGCACGAAGCAGTGCCCCATCGCCCGCGCGATGAGTGCGGCCGACGCCGCCTGGCGCGCGTCGCTGGAGTCGGTCTCCATCGCCGACCTGGTCGGCTCGGTGGAGCAGGACAGCGGGCCCCAGGCGCTGCCGAGCATCGGTACGTGGCTCGACGCGGCGAACGTCTCCGACGGCTGAGGGCAAGCGAGGCTCCGGCCTCGACCGCCGGTCCGGCGCAGCGCTCGCGCCCATCGACGGTGTCGTCGACGGGCGCGGGCAACTGCGTGCGTACGCCTAGCCGCGCGGGGCGGGTTCCCGGTTGGCCGCGGCCCTGAGACCGGCAACCGTGAAGGCCACGACCAGCAGTGAGGCCAGCGCGGCCACCACCGCGGACAGCGCCGGGATGGGCGCGGTCACTCCGTCGGGCCGCAGCACGTAGGCGAGCGTCGTGGAGTCGACCCGGTCGTCCACGAGGTGGCCGACGGCCAGCGCTCCGGCCACCAAGGTGCTCACCACGGCCACGACCGGCGACGCGCTCAGGAACAGCGTCACGCCGGCCAGGGCGCAGACGATGGAGACGCCGAGCGCCGCCGGCAGGCCGAGGCTGGGTGCGTCCGACCAGTTCAGCGGGAAATGAGCCGCCGCACAGAGCAGGAGGAGTACGCCCGCCGCGCGACGCAGCCAGACCAGCGGCGTACCGCCGGGTGCTTGCGCGACCGCGTCGGCAGGAGCGGGCGCGGCGTGGGCGGCCTCGGCGGGCGGCGCGGACGGCGCCTGCGGGGTCTCGGCCTCGAACGCGGCCTGGGTCCCGGTGACCCCGGCCCCGGCGCTGTCGATGTCGATGTCCTTGTGTTCCCTCAGCCTGCCGATCAGCTGCATCAGATCCTCGACGGACCTGGCCGTGCCCGCGGCTTGCACCGCCTCGGCGCCGCTGTGCGGATCGTGGGGCGGGCGCGACAGCAGGTGGACGAGGCGGCTCACCTCCGGAATGGGCCGCTCCTCGACCGCGTGCCGGATGGCCTCGTCCATGTGCTCGGCGGAGTGCTTCGGCGGACCGAGCAGTTCCACCAGCCGGGTGACGTCGTCGACGGAGCGGGCCACCGCGGCCAGACGCAGTACCGAGGCGGCGGTCGTCACGCCGTCAGGTGACTGCTCCAGGAGGGTGACGAGGTCGACGACGTCGTCGAGGGGCCTGGACACCACGGCGACACGTATGAGCTCTTGCACGGCCTCGTCGTCGGCGTCGGGAGCCACCGGTTTTGGCCGGCCGTCGTCGGCTTCGGGGGCCGCGTGTCGCGCGGGCCCACCGCCGACGTCGGGCGCGGTCGGTTCCGGGGGCACGTCGTCGGTGTCGTGGTCGACTGCCTGGGGCCACGGGGCAGGCTGGTCACGGGTCGGGGCGCCGAGTTGCGCGGTGCCCCAGTGAACCGACGTCGTAACCAAAGGTTCGCCGGACCCGGAAGGATCCCCCGCGGCAGAAAATGACTCAGCGGCCATTTCGACTCTCCATTTCAGCGGGACGTCCTCATCCCACAGGTGTACGTGTATCCCGTTCTATGCACGCTTCTTTCACCCCGCCACCGGAGAAGTCGCCGGGCGGTCGTCATCGATCACCGGCCCGTAGGAAGTGACGGGGGGAACCGGACCGCACCGCCCCCGGCGCTCCATTGACCATGAATTTCATTTACGCCGAGAGCCGTACCGTGCGCCCATCCGCCGGTGACCGACCCGTACTCCTATGAGGTCAGGCCCTAACCGCTGCCGCCGCGGCCGGAGTTGACCGCTGCCGCGGGTACGATGATCCAATGACAAATCGGGGGCGCACACTCAAGGTCACGGCAACACTGGTGCTGTCGGCACTCGCGCTGACCGGCTTCACGACGGGCCGGGGCCACGGCGGGGGCAGTCGCCACGGCGGGGGCGGCGGAGGCGGCTGCAGCAGTTCGAGCCAGAACCACGACAGTTCGTCGTCCACCAGCTCCGGGTCGTCCGGATCGACGACATCAGGGTCGCGCTACGACGACGATGACGACGCGTACGGCAGCAGCGGCGACGGAAGCAGCAGCACCAGCGGCGGCACCTACAACCGGCGGCCGAACAACGGCTCCACCTCCTCCAGCTCCCCGGGCGGCGAGCGGATGAAGGACGCGAAGGCCACGTTGGTGAGCTGCGCGACCAAGACCGCCCCGTACGCGACGATCAAGGTCACGAACGGCAACGAGAAGACGGGCCGCTTCTTGGTGTCGGTCACTTTCGTGGACGCCGGCGGCATCACGATCACCGAAAAGAGCGAGGAGGTCAGGGTGGCCGGGAAGGGCAAGGCGACCACCCGGGTGGAGATCGGCGGCGAGGGTCTGGTCGACTCGGTCGACCACTGCGAAGTCACCCCGTACGCCGTCCCCGCCTCTACCTGAGCGCGGCCTCACCCCGCCACTCGCTCTCAGCGGCGCGGGAGTTGACCGTTACGGGGGGGCACGCCTTGACGTCGATTCGCCCCGCTCCCTAGCGTCGGCCAAGGATCTGGGGCACGTCGTCCGTCGGCTGCGTGCCCACCCCATTTCGGCCCGCCCCATCTCAGCCCGGCCGTCTCGGCCCGCCCCGACGAGCAGGATTCCCATGGCCCCGCACACCACGCCCTCACCCTCGCCCTCGCCTTCCGACGACGAGTCGGCCGCCGCCGCTCGACGCGACGCGTTCCACCCGGACCTCCCGGGCCACGGCGCCGGCTCCCTGCCGCTCGGCGCCCGCCTCCACCACATCCGCGCCGACGCCCTCGACGGCGACACGGCGCAGACGGGCGGCATGCGGCGCTTCGCCGCGATCAGCGGCGGGAGCGTCGGTTCGGAGCGCATCTGGATGGGCCAGACCCACGTCGCCCCGGACACCGCGTCCTCCAACCACCACCACGGGGCGTCGGAGACGGCCATCCACGTCATCAAGGGGCACCCGGAGTTCGTCTTCCTTGACGACTCCGGCGGCACGCCCGAGGAGATCCGGATCCGCACGGCTCCGGGCGACTACATCTTCGTCCCTCCATACGTCCCGCACCGCGAGGAGAACCCGAGCCCCGACGCCGAGGCCGTCGTGGTCATCGCCCGCAGCACGCAGGAGGCGATCGTGGTGAACCTGCCGGAGCTCTACGTCCTGGGCAGCGAACCCGCCGCCGAGCGCGCGGAGGGCTGACGGCGAGGGCTTCCCGACGGTGACGGCCCTCGATTTCGCCCAAGGCCCCGCGATGCTTCGAACCACGTGGTAACTTCCGTATACAAGGTGTATGCGATCTCTGGGGGTAGTGGTGGCATCGGGTCGGGAGAAGGCGTACGCGTACCTCAAGGACACGGTGCTGACGGACCCGGCGATGCAGGGCGAGTTCCTCTCGGAGCAGGACATCGCCAATCGGATCGGCGTCTCTCGCACCCCGATCCGCGAGGCGCTGCTCCTCCTGGCCGCCGAGGACCTGGTCGATCTGGTGCCCAAGCGCGGTGCGCGGGTGTCTCCCTTGTCGGGGCGTGAGATCACCGAGCTGATGCAACTCCGCGGGATCGTCGAGCGGTACGCGGCGCAGCACGTCATCGGCACAGGGGTGGCTCCGGTGCGGGAGTTGGGCGCGTTCCTGCAGCGGCAGCGCGTGCTCAGCGGCCCCGACCAGGCCAAGGAGTTCATCGACGTGGACCACCTGTTCCACTCGGCGCTCGTTTCGGCCGTGGGCAACACACTCCTGGACCGGCATTACGAGGGGTTGCGCAGCCGCCAGGTGCGGGCCGGCGTCGTGGCCCTGTACAACCAGCAGGGCCGCCAGGAAGCGGTCCTTCACGAGCACCAGGCGATCGTGGACGCGCTCACGGCCGGTGACGCGCAGGCCGCGTGCGCCGCGATCGACAGCCACCTGGAGTCGACGCTGAAGGTGCTGCTCGCCGGGTAGGCGGACGGGCGGGCGGATTCTCGGGTCCGCCGACACACACCGTCGGGCCGGAGGGCTCTGGCGGGAGCCCTCCGGCCGGACGGGCAGCGGGAGTTGGGGGTTCGGTCCGCTCGGTTCAGGTCCCCAGCCGGCGGTTGGCGAGCACCGGGATCTTCTCGCGGACCGCCGCGACCTCGTCGGCGTCGATCTCGGTCAGCAGGAGTTCCGGCTCGGCGCCCAGGCGGTGGCGTACGGTCCCGTCCGGGCCGACGAGCATGCTGTGCCCGACTCCGGTGGGCGCCGCGCCTCGGGGCTCGACTCCCCCGGTCGCCGGATCGGCCTGGCCGACGGCCGCGACCCACAGCGTGGCGTCCAGCGCCCTGGCCCGCACCAGCAGCTCCCACTGATCGATCTTGCCGGGGCCCGCGCCCCAGGAGGCCGCCAGCAGGGTCGCGGTGGCCCCGGCGTCGGCGTGCGCCCGGAACAGTTCGGGGAAGCGCACGTCGTAGCACGTGGCCAGGCCCAGGCGGACGCCGTCCACGTCGATCGTGACGACCTGCGACCCGGCGGCGACGGTGTCGGACTCCGCGTAGCCGAACGCGTCGTAGAGATGGATCTTGTCGTACGTCGCTTCGGTGCCGCGGCCCGTGGCCAGCAGCGTGTTGGCCACCCGGCCGCCGGGAGCCGGAGTGAACATGCCCGCCACGACGGTGATGCCCGCCGACTCGGCGATGGCGCGGACCGCGGTGGCCCAAGGGCCGTCCAGGGGTTCGGCGACGGGCGCGAGGGGGGTACCGAAGCAGGCCATCGACGCCTCGGGGAACACGACGACGTCGGCGCCCGCGTCGGCCGCGCGTGAGGTCCATTCCTCGATGAGCGCGAGGTTCTTGGTGGGCTCGGGTCCGGTGGTGAGCTGACTCAGTGCGATGCGCACGGTGGACCGCCTTTCGGCGTCGGGAGGGCGGGTGGGACGAACATCAGGGGGCGGCGGGCACGGTCTGCGGCGCCTCGGCTCCGGCGTTGGCGAGCAGCGCGTCCTCCTTCTCGGCGTGCGCGGAGTCCCTACCCAGGCAGAGGCCGATGAGGGTCACGGCTGCCGCGGCGGCGAGGTAGAGCGCCAGGGGGACCCAGCTGTCGTAGGAACTGAGCAGGGCGGTGAACAGCAGCGGGGCGATCGCACCGCCGATGAGGCCCGCAAGAGTGTAGGCGAGCGAGGAGCCGGTGTAGCGCAGGCGGGGCGAGAACTGCTCGGCCACGAAAGCCGCTTGCGGCCCGTACATGAAGGAGTGGATGGCCAGTGCCACCACGACTCCGCACACCAGCAGGATCCAGCTGCTGCCGTCGACCACGAGGAAGAACACGAACGGCCACGCCCCCGCGGCGAGGGCGGAACAGCCGTACAGCAGACGGCGGTTGACCCGGTCGGACAGGGCTCCCGCCAGGGGGATGAGGAAGATCTGCAGGAAGGAGCCGAGCAGGACGGCCGTCAGCGCGGAGCCGCGGGTCATGCCCAGTTCGTCGGTGGCGTACGTGAGGACGAAGACGGTGAACATCGCGTACAGCACATCGGGGGCGACCCGGCTGAGAATCGCCGCGCACAGGGCGCGCGGCTGGGTGGTGAAGACCTCGCGGATCGGCGCCTCGGGCCGGGATTCCTCGGCCTCCATGGCCTTGAAGACCGGGGTCTCCTCCAGCTTCGCCCGGATCCACAGGCCGAAGCCGACCAGGACGCCGGACAGCAGGAAGGCCACGCGCCAGCCCCAGGACAGGAATTGCTCCTCGGTCAGGAGCACGCCCAGGGCCGCGAGGACGCCGTTGGCCAGGAGATTTCCCGCGGGCGGTCCGATCTGTGCGGCCGAGGCGTAGAAGCCGCGACGGCGCGGGTCACCGAACTCGCTGGACAGCAGGACCGCGCCGCCCCATTCGCCGCCGACCCCGACGCCCTGCGCGAACCGCAGCAGGACCAGGGCGATGGGGGCGGCGACACCCGCGGTGGCGTGGGTGGGCAGGACCCCGATGAGGAACGTGGCCGCGCCGATGAGGACCAGGGTGGCGACGAGGACCTTCTTGCGGCCGATCACGTCGCCGAGGCGGCCGAAGACGATCCCGCCGAGCGGGCGCGACAAGTAGCCGACGGCGTAGGTGGAGAACGCCAGGAGGGTGCCGGTGAGGGGGTCCTCCGAGGGGAAGAAGAGATCCCCGAAGACGAGTGCCGCGGCGGCGGAGTAGACCGCGAAGTCGTACCACTCCAGAGCGGTCCCGGTGAGGCTGGCGAAGAAGGCCCGGCGGATGCCGGAGCGGTCCGGCGAAACCGCCGCCGGGCCCTGAGGGGTGTGCTGCATGCTTCCCGATCCTTGCGTCGAGGGACATCGACCTGGGCATCGATTCGGATATCGACCTTCCGGCATACTTCTTGTATACAGGTCGTATGCGCAACCCCCTCGCCGGAAGTTGACCGTGTCGAGACCCGCCCCCCCTTTCCTGGAGTGCCCCATGACCGTGCTGACCTTCGAACTCCCCGACGGCTCGACCCGTGAGGTCGACGTCGTGCAGGTGCTCAACGCCGGGTACGCCGGGCGGCAGCAGGCCGACGTGGCCGCGCACGTCGCCGAGCTGGCCGAGCTCGGGGTGCCCGCGCCGTCGGTGACCCCGGCCCTCTACCCCGTCTCCCCCTACCTGGCGCAGCAGACCGACCGGGTCGCCGCCCCGCACGCCCGCACGTCGGGCGAGGCCGAATGGGCGCTGGTCGTCGCGGACGGCGGCGAGCTGCTCCTCACGGCCGCGTGCGACCACACCGACCGCGACCTCGAGGTCCACGGCGTGGCCTGGAGCAAGAACGCCGCGCCCGACGTCCTGGCCCGGCAGGCCTGGCCCCTCGCCGACGTCGAGCCGCGCATCGACGAGCTGACCCTGCGCGCCTGGGTCACCCACGTCGACGGCCGGGAGACCGAGATCCAGCACGGCACCCTCGCCGAACTCCTCACCCCCGCCTACTGGGCCGGCGTACTGCGCGAGCGCGGCGAACTGATCCCCGGCACGGTCCTGATCTCGGGCACCATCCCCATGGCCGAGGGCGTGGACCAGTTCGCCGACGGCTGGCGAGTGGAACTCGGCGACCCCGCCACCGGCAACACGATCCGGCTCGCCTACGAGGTGGTACCGCTGCCGAAGCCGATCGGCTGAGCGTTCCGGGACGCTTCCCTACCGGGATTCCAGGGCGGACCGGCTGACGTTCCTCAGGAACAGCACCGGCGTCACCGCCGTGGCCACCGCGAACACCCCGAAGGCCATCCGCATGCCGCCCAGTTCGGCCAGGATGCCCACCAGCGCCGCGCCCAGCGGCATGGCACCGAAACTGAAGAGCCGGGCTGCCGCGCCATAGCGTCCGAGCATCTCGTCGGGGACCATGCGCTGGGTGAGGGTGCGGGCGTTGACCGACCAGAGCGTGCCGCCCATACCGCCGAGGAAGGCACCGGCCGCGACCGCCCAGATGCTGGTGGTGAGGGCGGGCAGTGCCACCATCGCGATGGTGCCGATCAGGTCGGCGAACATCGCCCGGTGCGCACCGAGCAGCCGGTTCACCCAGGTCACGGTCACCGCGCCGGCCAGCCCTCCGACCCCGAGGGCGCTGAGCACGATGCCGTACTCCTGCGGCCCGAGCTCCATGGCCTGCTTGGCGTAGAGCGGCATGATCGCCAGCCAGGCGCCCCAGACGGCCGAGAGCACGGCGACGACCACCGACAGCGTGCGCAGCAGCCGGTCGCGCCAGAGGAAGCGCAGCCCTTCGGCGATGCGGCTGTTGACCGAGACGGGGGCCGCCTCCGGTGCGGGCCCGGTGGGCCGGAAGCGGCCCACCAGCAAGAACAGGGCGAGGGCGGCGACCGCGTACGCGACGCCTGTCACCCCCAGCGCCAGACCGGTCCCCGCCGCCAGCAGCAGACCGCCGACGAAGGGCCCGGCGAACTCCTGGCCCACGGTCTCGGCGCCCACCATCCAGGTGTTGGCGCGCGCCCGCCCCGCCTCCGGCACCGCGGCAGGGACCAGCGCGGAGGAGGAGGTCGAGGCCAGTACGTCGGCGACGCCGAGGATCGCCCCGGCGGCGAAGAGCTGGCCGAGCGTGAGGCCGCCGGTCGCGACGGAGACAGCGAGCCAGCCCATCGCGGCCAGCCGCATGCCGTTGGCGCCCCCGAGCAGCCGCCGCCGGTCGAAGCGGTCGACGAGTACGCCGACGTGCAGGGCGATCAGCAGCCAGGGCAGCGTGAGGGTCAGCGATACGGCGGTGATCTGGGCCGGAGAGCCGGTGAGCTGGGTGGCGAGCAGCGGGAGGGCCATCTTCATCACGCCGTCGGCGAGGTTGGTCGCGGCGGTGAAGCCGACCAGGACGACCGTGTTGCGGCGGCCGGGGTCGGGTGCCGGAGTTGGCCCTGACCCTGAGCCTGGTCCTGCGCCTGGCGGAAGGGAGACCTTCTGCTTCAACGTGCCGAGATCTTCGCCGGCTTCCGCCCGCGCAGGTATCGCCGTGGCCATGACCGCCCCCTCGCCCCGTAACCGTCTAAGCCTTTAGCCGGTGAGACCACTCTGCCGCACACGCCGCCCCATCCGCAACCGGTAAAACGCTTAGGCGGTAGAATGGCGGGAACGTGCAGGACGGGAACGTGCAGGAGGTGACGCGCAATGCTGGAACCCCCGGCCTCAGCCGTCCTGGTGGAGGCATTCGCCAACACGGTCGACGTGGAAGAGGCGAGCGACGAGATCGCCACACCGGCCGGACTGTCCGGCTGGCTGAAGGACCGCGGCCTGCTCGACGCGCCCCGCGAGGTCTCCGCCGAAGCACACGCGAGCTACGTCGCCCTTCGCTCGGGCATCCGCGAGGAGTTGGGCGCCCACGTGGGCGACACTCCTGACCCACGGCTGCTCGCCGCTGCGGACCGGGTGCTGGCCGAACACCCGGTGCTCGTCACGGCCCGCGGCGCCCTGACCCCTGCGGCGGGTCTGCCTCCGGAGCGCGGACCGCTGGCCGTGCTGGCCATCGCGTGGAGCGAGCTGGTCACGACCGGGGACGCCGCCCGGCTCAAGCGCTGCGCCGAGCACACCTGCGGCTGGGCGTTCTGGGACGTGTCGAAGAACCGAAGCCGCCGCTGGTGCTCGATGAAGGTCTGCGGCAACCGCAACAAGTCCCGTTCCTACGCCTCCCGGCAACGGCAGGCGACCTAGCTCCCTCCCGAATCCCGGCCCTGGGTGCCTGGCCACGTGACCCTCGGGGCGGTTCGTAAGCAACGGTGCGGCCGTGCGGCTACCCGAAGATGAGCTCGACGTCCTTGTCGACGCACAGGCGCAGGATGATGATCAGCTGCCTGAGGTCGTCGGTGCGTCGTTGGAGTACGGGGTCGTCGGCGTCGGGTCGGCGTTGGTCGAGAATTACTCCCAGGCGGGGCAACATCGCCGCGCATTGAGCGGGCGTGAGGTCGGGGCCGTCGTCGTCCGGGTGGCTGAGCAGCGGCGCCAGCGTGGTGGAGACGCTGTGCCACGGGCGATCCCCGTCGAAGCCCTGCATCTCGGAGAGAGTGACTCCCTCGGCCTGGGCGAGCCAGTTCCTGAACATGCTGAAGCCGGTGTAGGACCAGGAGATGTCGGGGCTCGTCACGTCGTCGTCGCCCGGGAAGAGCATCAGTCCCATCTTGTCCCCCTTGTTTGCCCGGTGCCCAGGATCGTTCGTGGGGAGGGATGCCGGCAACCGAAATGATCACCGCGTCGCGGAACCACCGGCCCGGCGTGCTGCCTGCTGGTCCAGCGCCAGCCAGACCAGGTCCCGGGTCACGGGCATCTCGGTGAAGCGGATGCCGGTGGCGTCCCGCAGTGCGTCGGCGAAGGAGCGCGGTGCCACTGAGCCGCTCGGCCCGCCCCCCGTACCGTCTCGTCATACGGCCCTCCCTGTCCGACGACGGAGCGATCAGTTAGAAAGGAGTGATCAGTCAGTATGGGAAGGGTCCGGCCGTCGTATCGCTGTCGGAACACGCCCTCCCACCACCGCTCCCCCACCAGAGGTTGTCCGCACATGCCCGCCGCCGCAGCCCCCTGGCTGCTCCTCGCCGTCTTCTCCGGCACCCTGATATCCCTGCAGGCGCGTATCACCGGGGAGCTCGCCGCCGGGCTCGGTGGCGACGGGTTCGCAGCCGCGGTGATCTCCTTCGGCTCGGGGTTCGTGGTTTTGACCCTCGGGCTTCTGGTACTGCGCGGACCGCGCCGCGGGGCCGGCCTGGTGCTCGCGGACGTACGCAGCAGGCGGCTCAAGTGGTGGCAGGTGCTCGGCGGCTTCGGAGGAGCGGCCTTCCTGCTCGCGCAGGGGCTGACCGTCGGGGCCCTTGGGGTCGCACTGTTCACCGTCGCGATCGTCGCGGGCCAGGTCACCGGCGGGTTGCTCTTCGACCGGATGGGGCTCGGTCCTGCCGGACCACAGCGGCCCACGCGGCGCAGGGTCGTCGGTGCGATGCTCGTGCTCGCGGCCGTGGGCCTGTCGATGGCGGACAAACTGGGCGGCGGATTCCCGTACTTGATGCTGGTGCTGCCGCTGGTCGCAGGTGTCTGCGTGAGTTGGCAGCAGGCCGTCAACGGGCACGTGAAGAATGCCGCCGGATCCGCCTACGCGGGGACGTTCTTCAACTTCGCCGCAGGTACCGGCGCGTTGGCAGTCGTCTTCCTGGTGCATGCCGCGGCCACCGGCCTTCCGCCCCACCTGCCGTCCGAGCCGTACCTCTATCTCGGCGGCCTGGTCGGCATCTCCTTCATCACCATCGCGGTCGCCGCCGTCCACAAGCTCGGCGTGCTGCTCCTGGGGCTGTGCACGATCACCGGCCAGTTGGTCGGCTCACTCGCCCTCGACCTGCTGCTGCCGCACGGCGATACGCAGGTCACGGCGGCCACGGTCGCGGGAGCCGTGCTCGCCCTGGCGGCGGTCGCGGTCGCGGCACTCTCGGGCACCCGGTCGGGCCGAGTCGTCGCTTCGAGCGACGGCGTGCCGCGTTCCGCCGCTCCGGAGCGGGTGAACGACCAGGGCAGGCCGTAGGTCCCGGCCAACTTCGTGCGGGCGGTGTTGACCGGCGGTGGCGGCCGGCTTGAGGTTCTTGGCGGCGGCGATGCGCTCCGCCGTCAGGCAGGCGAGCCGGAACCAGCTGCGAGATGACGACGTCCGCGTCGGCCAGCCGCACGGCAGCTTCATGACGCAGGACCGGCGCGGTTTCTGGGAGGAACGCGGCTATCACGACACCGCCGCCCGCTCCCCGCGCCGACACAAACCCGGCGACGTCGACGATCATCCCCGGGATACTGGTCCCCCATGGATGAAGTCGAAGTCGTCGTCGCCCATTCCGAGCGCGCGACCCTGCGCGTCGGCGACGTGTTTCTGAAAGTGGACGCCGATCAGGCGCGCATCGACGCCGAGGTCGAGGCGATGTCCCTCGCGCCGGTCCCGACCCCGGAGGTCCTGTGGCGCAAGCCGCCCGTGCTCGCCATCGCCGCCCTCCCGGGGACGACGCTCGGCCGCCTCGGCGAGCCGTCGACCGCGTCACCGGCCGCGTGGGCCGCGGCGGGCGCCACCATCCGGCAGTTGCACGACGCGCCACTGCCGCCCCGGCCCGGCCGGGCCGGGCGGAGCCGCGTCGCGCTGGCGGCGGAACTCGACGACGAGTGCGCGCTGCTCGTGACGCAGGGCGTCCTGCCCGTCGGCCTGGTCACCCGCAACCGCCAGGTCGCCGAGGCCGCGCTCCGGCCCTGGACTCCGGCGTTCACGCACGGCGACCTGCAGATCGCTCACGTCTTTGTCGACGGCGGCGAGGTCACCGGCATCATCGACTGGTCCGAGGCAGGCCAGGGCGACGCCCTGTACGACCTCGCCACCTTCACGCTCGGCCACGAGGAACACCTCGACGACGTCATCGCGGGCTACGGCACCCACGTCGACCTCGACGTGATCCGCGCCTGGTGGTCGTTGCGGAGCCTGCTGAGCGTTCGCTGGCTGGTCGAGCACGGCTTCGACCCCCACGCGCCGGGCTGCGAGGTCGACGTGCTGCGATCCCGGATGTGAGGCCGCACGGGCCCGTGACACCTACTTGGTCGTGTGCGTGGGGTAGACCTGGACATCGGTGTAGGCACCCTTGACGTCGCCCGCGCTCGCGGGCCAGTCCAGGGTCACGGAGTGGGTCTCGTTCGGGGGCGTGACCAGGATGTTGGTCGGGTGCGCGAGGCTCTCGCCGCTGTCGTCGATGTCGTAGGCGAGGTTGAAGACGGCGGCGTCGCCGGGCTTCAGGGTGGTGACACGCGGCTGGGCGTGGCCGCGCTCGATGGGGTTCGAAGTGTTGTCCTCGTCCTTGATGTCGACGCCCGCGAAGCCGGTCGCCGAGCAGGTGGTCGAACCCCGGTTGATCATGGTGATGTCGATCCGGCCGGAGGCCTCGTCGGGCGCGGCGTCCTGGGCGTCGATGGCCAGGTCCTCGGTCTTGCAGAACGTGACCTTGCTGCTGGTCTCAGCCGCACCGTTCGCGGCGTCGGTGTTGGCCTTGGTGTCCTGTCCGGAGTCCGCCTTCGCGTCGCCGGCCTCGGACTGCGAGCCACTGTCGGAGTCGGAGCCGGAGGAAGAAGAAGACGAGGACGAGGACCCCTTGGAGGACGAGTCCTTGCCGGAGTCGTCGCCGCCACAGGCGGTGAGCGAGAGGCTGGCGGCGACGCTGATGGCGGCGAGAGCGGCGATGCGGGTGTACTTCACGGTGTTCCCCCAGAAGGAGCGTGGTCGGTGCATGCGGTCAGAAGTATTTGTATCTCGCACCGAGTTACAGCCCGTGCTCCGCGACGTCATCGTTCTGTCACAGGCGTATCGACCTCTTGCCCCGCGGATCACGCTCCGAGAGGCCCAAGTAAGTTGTCCGTATGTCCTCCGTACTTGTTGTTGGCTATGACCCGCAGGCAATACCCGGCGTCGACGCGGAGGGCCTTCGCGCGGCCCTGGACAAAGAGTTGACCCGGTTCGGGGAGCACGGCATCGAAGCGGCCATGACGCTCGTCGTGTTCGGCGATTCTGCCGAGGCCACGCTCGTCGCGGCGCTGACCGAGCGTGCGTGGGACGTGGTGGTCGTCGGGGCCGGGATCCGCAAGACGGAGCAGTTGCTTCCGCTCTTCGAGCAGATCGTGAATCTGATCCACCGCCATGCTCCCCAGGCCGCCATCGCGTTCAACACCAACGGCGCGGACAGCGTCGAGACGGCACGACGCCGACTCTAGAGAGCGCCGACCGGATCCTCACCCACAGACGCGTCCGGTCCCCGTTGACCGGGGGCAACCCCTTCCCCACCGCAGAGCGAGGAACACCATGGCACAGCGCGCCGCGACCATCGTCGGCGGCGGGATCGGCGGCCTCGCGGCGGCCATCGCCCTGCATCGGCGGGGCTGGCGCGTCGAAGTGCTCGAGCGGGCCCCGCAGTTCACCGAGATCGGCGCCGGTATCTCCCTGTGGCCCAACGCGCTGCGTGCCCTTGAGGCGCTCGGCCTGGACGGTCCCGTCCGGGCGCTGGGCGCCGTCGAGACCGGTGGCGGTGTACGCGATCGCCGGGGACGCTGGCTTTCTCGTACGGACAATGCGGAGCTGTCCCGCAGGTTCGGGCATCCGCTCGTGGTCCTGCACCGTGCGGACCTGTTGCGGGTGCTCGCCGAGGCGTTGCCCGCCGCGTGTCTGCGGCCGGACAGTGAGGTGACCGCGGTCCGCGACGACCGCCACGGACCGGTCGTCGAGCGTCCCGGGGGCACGTCCCGGCCCGACCTCGTGGTCGGCGCCGACGGGCTGCGAAGCGCGGTCCGCGGTGCGCTGTGGCCCGACGCGGCCGGTCCCCGGTACGCCGGCTACACCGCCTGGCGCATGGTCACCGAACCCCTCGCCGATCCCCCGTCCGAGGGGGCGGCGACCTGGGGGCGCGGGGAGAGGTTCGGCTGTACCGCGTTGCCGGGCGGGCGGATGTACTGCTTCGGGACCGCGTCGCTTCCGGCGGGAACCGTCAGCGGTTCGTCCGAATACGCGGAGCTGGTGCGCCGGTTCGGGGCCTGGCCGGATCCCATCCCCGCGCTGCTGGCCGCCGTCCCCGAAGACGCGGTGCTCCGCCACGACCTGTACGACCTGCCGCCGCTGTCCTCGTTCGTCCGTGGCCGGGTCGCGCTCCTTGGCGACGCGGCCCACGCCATGACCCCGAACCTGGGCCAGGGCGCGTGCCAGGCGCTGGAGGACGCGGTCACGCTCGCCCACTGCCTCGACGACGCCCCGGACGTGACCGACGCCCTGCGCTCGTACGACCTGCTGCGCCGCCCGCGGACCCAGGCCATCGCGCGCCGTTCCGCCCGGCTCGGCTCGATCGGCCAACTGTCGTGGCCGCCCGCGGTACTGCTGCGTGACACGGCCGCCCGGCTGATGCCCGAGCGGGCCACGCTGCGTTCCATGACGCCGGTGCTCGGCTGGACCGCACCCGGCGACCGGGATGCCGCGACGAAGAACGAGAGACCCTGATGCCGGACTGGACGTATCACCCCCTGCGTGGCGCGGCAGCCGCCGTACTCGGCCTGCGCCGTTCGCAGCGAACCGCCCTGCGGCTGCTGGCCTCGGTCGGCTCCCGTCCCGCGGGGGCGCGGCTGATCGCCCGGGGCTTCGGTCACCGCCATCCACCGGAGCAGCTCGCCGGGGAGATCGGCGGTGTGCCGGTGGCCGTCCGTGTCGGGATATCCGTGCCGCCCTCGCTGGCCCGTGACACGATCCGCGCCATGTCGCCGCTCGGCGCCGGTGTCGTCGAGGTGGCCCCCGTCTCGGTGGACGACGCGCAGACCGTACGCGAGGCCGCGGCGGGACGCTCGATCCCGCTGGTCGTGCGCGCCGCGGACCCGGAGGCCGAGGCCGCCCTCAAACCCCACGTCGACGGGTTCACCGGCGGCGACGACCCGCGCATCGTTCACGTGTCCGATGCGTCGGTCACCGCCGCTGCTGCCGCGCTCAGGCAGCCGGGCGCCGTCGTGCTCGCCCGCCCGGAGGTGCTCGTAGCGGCGGGACCGGGCTGGTTCGCGCGCGTCACCGAGGCGGCCACGCCCACCGCTCCGGCTCCGGTACTGCGAGAGGTCGGCCGCGATCCCCGCCGCTGGCCCGCCTGGTGGTGGGCGCTGCTCGTCGGGCTCGGCATGACGGTCGCCGGTCTCGGCGCCGCGGCGATCACGCTCGGGCCGGTGCTGCTCTGGTACGACCGCGACTACCTCGGCATGACGCTGCACGAACTGCACGCCGCCAACCACCACCTGGTGCACTTCCTCCAGCACGACCGGATCACCATGGCCGGCACGATGGTGGCGATCGGCGCCCTCTACACCGGCCTCGCCGTGGGCGGGATCCGACGCGGCTGGCCCTGGGCCCGCGAGGCGTATCTGCTCTCGGGGGCGATCGGCTTCCCCACCTTGTTCTACTTCCTGGCCACCGGCTTCGTGGAACCCCTGCACACGGCGACCGCCCTCGTGCTGTTCCCGATGTTCGTGGCAGCGGTCCGTCGCGCCCCGCACGTCCCGAGGTGGCGCCCGGCTGCCGAAGGGCCGGAGCCTGAGCGACGACGGGCGCTGGTCGGGCAACTCCTGATGATTCTCACGGGAGCGGGGCTGTTCGCCGGCGGGGCCGTGATCTCGGTGGTCGGCCTGACGGACGTCTTCGTCCCCGCCGACCTGACCTTCCTGGGCACGGACGCACCGACCCTGGAAGCCGTGAACTCCCGGCTCGTGCCGTTCCTCGCCCATGACCGTGCGGGGTTCGGCGGCGCCCTGATGTCTGCCGCGGTGGCGATCGTCCTGCTCAGTGCGTGGGGCTGGCGGCGCGGTGAGGCCTGGGTGTTCTGGACCCTGGCCGCAGCGGCGGCCGCCGGCTTCCTGCCGGCCGTCGTGGTGCACGGCACGATCCACTACACCGACTTCATGCACCTCGCGCCGGTCTACTTCGGCATCGCCCTGACCGGCACCGGCCTGCTCCTCGCGCGCCCGTACCTGTGCGCCAAGCCGTCGTCGGCGACGCGTCCGCAGAGCTGACGGCTCCCCGCCTCAGGGCGCGAGAGCCGTTCAGGGCGCGAGAGCCGTCGGTCCCTCTCGGTCACTCCTCGGCGCCGCCGCCGAACCCGATCTCATTGCCGTCCGGGTCGCGGAAGGTGGCCTTGCGGACGCCGTTGGCGTACGTCTCACGCACATCCGGTTTCAGACCCCGCTCGGCGATCTCGGAGAGGCGGGCGTCGAAGTCCCCGACGAAGACGGTGTGCAGGGCGTGCCCCGCGTGTTCGGGCCGCACCTCGATGAACACGTACCGGTGCTCGGCGAGCTCCCACACCGCCTCGGTCTCATTGGGCAGGAAGGACGGCGGCATGCCCAGGAGCCGCCCGTACCAGGCCACCGCCACGGTGTAGTCACTGACGGGAATTCCCGCGAACAGATCTACGGTCATGCGGCCATGCTAAGCACGCCGGCTCGGGCGCGGCGGTCCCCCACGACCATCCGCGCCGGGTGAAGATCTCCGGGACCTCGGCGAGCCGCCGTGGGGGCCAGGCCGGTGCGGGCGTATCCGATTTCCCCTTGCTCCTAAGATCGTTCCGTTGGAGGCTACGGGGATGCCGAATCAGCCGACCTTCGTACTTGTCCACGGCGCCTTCGCCAACTCCTTCTCGTTCGCGCCGCTTCAGGCGGAGCTCTGCCTGCTCGGCCACCGTTCGGTCGCGCTCGACCTTCCGGGGCACGGGTTCGACGCGACCTTCGCCGCGGCCTATCAGGCGCCTCAGGATCTCGACGCGCTCGCCACGGAACCAGGAAGAATCAAGGGGGTCACCCTTGCCGACAATGCCGCCCGCGTGATCGAGGTCCTGGAGCGGGCGAAGCAGAACGGGCCGACGATCCTCGTCGGTCACAGCAGGGGTGGCGCCACGATCACCGCGGTGGGCAACGCCCGGCCCGATCTGATCGACCGGATCGCCTATGTCTCTGCCTGGTGTCCCGTCGACCTGGACGTCAACGGCTACTACGCCGAGCCGGAGATGGCCGATGTCGACCCGGGCGCCTTCCTCTCGGCACTCGTCGGGAACCCGGCGGAGCTCGGTGTGCTCCGGGTCAACTTCCGCACCGCGGAGCCGCGGACACTCGCCGCGATGAAGCAGGCCATCGCCGCCGACCTCACCGATGACGAGTTCCGGACGTTCCTCAACACCTTCCAGCCCGATGAGAACCTCGATGTCGGCACGTCGGCCGACCGGACCCGGGCCGCGACGTGGGGTCGCATTCCCAGGACGTATGTACGCCTGGCCGACGACGCCAGCATTCCGCTCGCCATGCAGGACCGCATGATCCGCGAGGCCGACGTGCTCACGCCCGACAACCCTTTCGATGTCGCAACCCTCGAGTCGAGCCACCTGAGCTGGCTCGTCCACCCCGGGCCCGCCGCCCGCCTGCTCGCGAACCTCGCGACGCACTGACGCTCCGCCACCGCTCATCGGCACCGCTCAGACCGTGAGCTCGCTCCGCACCGTCCCGGTGGCCGCCGGGTCGTGGCGCATGAACCACTCGGTGCGGAGCAACTGTTCCCGATCGTCCGGCGAGAGACCGGCGATCAGCCCCGGGACGGCTCCCCTCTCCACCTCGGAGCGGTGCGCAAGGACCGCAGCGACCTTCCGCGCCAGCCAGGGCCGGACGTCGACCGACGCTGCGATCCACGCGTCCGGCACGCTGTGCATCGCTTTGCCCGCTGCGGCCAGGTACCCGCCCCACACGCGCACGGCCGCATGCGGGTGCGTGGCCAGGTACAGGGCGCTCGGCTGCCAGGGCGGACCGGCGTCCGGGTAGAGGCGCTCAAGTCCCGCCGCCTCGAAGGCGAGTGTGGTCACCCGGTGCGTGTGGACGTGATCCGGGTGACCGGTCAGCCCGCCGTAGGCGTCATGGGTGATGACGATCTCTGGGCGGAACTCCCGCAGCTGCGCGACGAGTTCGCGGACCGTCTCGTCGATCGGCGCATCGCAGAACCGCGCCTTTCCCGGGGCCGAATGCGGGACGCGGGCGTCGGCGTACCCGAGCATCCGCGGTTCACCGGCACCGAGGATCCGGAGAGCCCGGGCCAGCTCTGTGGCGCGTGTGGTGCCCGTGGCCCAGGTCGTCGTGACAACTGCTGTGCGCGCCCCGGCAGTTGCGTGACGGGCGAGCGTTCCGCCCGCCGACAGGGACTCGTCGTCCGGGTGGGCGAAGACGGCGAGCAGGCTCACGGATGCTGACCGGGCCCGCCGTGGTTCTCGGCGAGTCTGCTGGGGGACAGGTCCGTCGGATCCTCGTCCGCCTCCAGCAGCGTGTCCGCCGGGCCGATGATGAGGGGGTCCGCCTCCCCCACCGCGTCCTTGTCCATGGCCTCGTAGTCGACCCGCAGCAGCAGGTGCCGGATGGCTTCGAGGCGCCCGCGGCGCTTGTCGTTGAACTTGATGACCGACCACGGCGCGTGGACGGTGTCCGTGGCGCGGAACATCTCGACCTTGGCGTGGGTGTAGGCGTCCCACAGATCCAGCGAGGCAAGGTCCGTGGGCGAGAGCTTCCACTGGCGTACGGGATCCACCTGGCGGATGGCGAACCGTGTGCGCTGCTCGGCCCGGGAGACGGAGAACCAGAACTTGACCAGCACGATCCCGTCATCGGTGATCATCTTCTCGAACAGCGGGGCCTGCTCGAGGAACTCCTCGTGCTGCCGTGGCGTGCAGAAGCCCATGACGGGCTCGACGCCGGCCCGGTTGTACCAGGACCGGTCGAAGAAGACGATCTCCCCCGCGGCCGGCAGCTGTGCGACGTAGCGCTGGAAGTACCACTCGCCGGCTTCCCGTTCGGTGGGCTTGTCCAGCGCCACGACGCGGGCACCTCGGGGGTTGAGGCGTTCGGTGAAGCGTTTGATCGTGCCGCCCTTGCCCGCGGCGTCGCGCCCCTCGCACACGACCACGACGCGCTGCCCCTGCTCGCGCACCGATCTCTGCAGCTTCAGCAGCTCGATCTGCAGGATCCGCTTGCGCCGCTCGTAGTCCTTGCGCCGCAGCTTCTCCCGGTAGGGGTAGTTCTCCCGCCAGGTCCGCAGCGGCTCCCCCTGCCCGTCCAGGAGCACCGGACGCTCGGGCCGGGCCTCATCCACCGACAAGCCCTCCAGCAGACTTTCCGCGTCCTTGTCGTCCGATGCCACGCCGTCTCCTCTGATCGACCCACCGACACGTGCCATCTTTCTACTACCCCCCGCCGGGCACTACCTGCGTCGGGGATCGGCACTCGGCTAGCGCAGGGTCAGCGGCGTCTCGGACTCGACGCGGGAGAGTTTCTCGGGGTTGCGGACGTAGTAGAGGCCGGTGATGCGGTCGTCCTCGACACGGACCGCCATGACGCCGTCGATCTCGCCGTCCAGCCGTACGAGGAGGGCCGGGTTGCCGTTGACCACGGTGGGGGCCACGGTGACCGGACGGTCGTTCTTGCCGAGGACGCCGACCATGAAGCGGCACACCTTCTCGGCTCCGGTGATCGGCCGTAGTGCGGCCTGCTTGATGCCGCCGCCGTCGTTCACCAGAACGACCTGCGGGGCGAGCACGTCCAGGAGGCCCTGCGGGTTCCCGGTTTCGAGGGCGCGCTGGAACGACTCCAGAGCCGCGCGGACCACGTTCGGGGCGACCGTCTGGCGTGGGCGCCGGGCGTCGACGTGCCGACGGGCACGGAGTGCGATCTGGCGGACGGCCGCGGGGCTCTTGTCGACGGCGGCGGCGATCTCCTCGTAGCTGACGTCGAAGGCCTCACGCAGTACGAAGACCGCGCGCTCGGTCGGCGACAGCGTTTCGAGGACGAGCATCATCGCCATCGACACGCTCTCGGCGAGCTCGACGTCCTGGGTCACGTCCGGCTCGGTGAGCAGCGGCTCGGGCAGCCAGGCGCCGACGTACGCCTCCTTGCGGCGCTGCATGGTGCGCAGCCGGTTGAGCGCCTGCCTGGTCGTGATCCGGACCAGATAGGCCCGCTGGTCGTCCACCTGGTCCAGATCGACCTTGACCCACCGCAGCCACGTCTCCTGGAGGACGTCTTCGGCGTCGGCTGCCGACCCGAGCATCTCGTAGGCGACGGTGAAGAGCAGGTTGCGCTGGGCGACGAAAACCCCGGTCGCCGGGTCGGTGGCGTTCTCGCTCATGTCTCGATCCTTCGCTCATCGCGACCGGCCACGGTCGCCCGGAACCCTCAGGCGTGCCACCAAGGTGCCGACGCGTCCCGCTGCTCAGCTCTGCCGGTCCCGTCGCCCCGTGCGGCGCCGATGATCGTATGCGTGCGGCGACGCCCCGCGTCGAGGGCTTCGCCGCGCGACCTTCGGCGCCGGGTCGTCGGAGCCGACCGGAGCCAGTACGAAGGGCATGCTAGGCCGCCGGTTCGGTCACGGCCGGTGTCTCGCCGCGCTTGGCGTCCAGGAGTTGCTGCCGCTTGGCGTCCTTGGTCCACCAGGTGCGCGCACCGGGCTTGCGCGCCTCGTAGGCCATCTGCCAGGGGATGCTCTTGCAGATGACCTCCTTCACCTTGGCGCCCGGCCATCCGGCGACGTAGTACCTATTGGCGGTGTCGTTCCTGCTGGCGAACTGAAAGATGCCGCCTCGGCGCCCGAGGCTGACGCACTGGCTGACGAACCCCACGTCGACCGGCGCGGGCTGCTCACCAGCGAGCCGGCTGAGCACGGTCTGGGCTGCCTGCGGACCCAGTTGGACCGCGGCCTGGCAGCTCATCCGGTACGGCAGGTCGGACGGCGCCGCCGAGTCCCCGGCCGCGACGATGCGTGTGTCGTCCACGCTCGTCAGCGTCTCGTCCGTGAGCAGGCGGCCAAGCGCGTCGGTGGTCAGCCCGCTGCGGGCGGCCAGGTCCGGCACGCCGAAGCCGGCGGTCCAGATCGTCACCTTGCTCGGCACCTCACGCCCCCCGCTGAGCCGCACGGAGTCGCGCGTCACCTCCGTCACCTTCGAGTCGGGGCCTTCGACCACGGTCACTCCGAGCTTGGCCAGCCGCTTGGCAACCGAGCGGCGCCCCCGAGGGTGGAGGTAGGGGCCAAGTGCCCCGCCGCACAGCAGGGTTACGTCGCGGCCCTCCTCCGCAAGCTCCGCGGCGGTCTCGATGCCGGTCGGACCGGCTCCGACCACCGTCACCGCGGCCGTGGCGGGCGCGGCGTCGACGACCGGCCGCAACCGCTGCGCCTCCTCCAGGCCGCCCAGCGGGTAGGCGAACTCGGCCGCTCCGGGCACGCTCGGGTCGGCGCTGCCGCTGCCCACCGCGTAGATCAGGTAGTCGTAGCCGACCGTGCCGCCGCTCGCCAACGTCACGCCGCGCTGGACCGCGTCGATCCGTGTCACGGTGTCGACCACCAGATCGACGCCCGCCGCCAGGACCTTGCGGTACTCCAGGACCGCGTCGTGCGACCCGCCGACCAGCTGGTGCAGGCGGATCCGCTCGACGAACGCCGGTCGGGGGTTGATCAGAGTCACGGTCACGTCGTCGCGCTGCGTCAGTCGATTGGCCGCCATGACGCCGGCGTACCCGCCGCCGATCACTACCACATCGGCGTTCTCAGTCATGGTGTCTCCTTCGTCCGTGGCGGGTGGTTCACGCACAAGACACCGCGTGATCGACCGCTGTGACAATATGTGACGAGGGCCACATGGTCATGGTGCCTCGATCCATGGCGTGGGCCAGGGCGCAGGCCCCTTGGCTAATCTGCACGGGTGACCACCGACTTGATCCTGCTGCCGCGTGTCGCCTTTCGCGGGCAGGAGGTCACCTCGCCCCGGATCCGCGGCCTGCTCGCGCTGCTGGCGGGCGATGTGCGCTCCGGTTGCGGCACCGAGCGGCTGGTGGCGGGGCTGTGGCCGGACGCGTTGCCGCAGCGGCCGGGAAAGGCGCTTCAGGTGCTCGTGTCCAGGGCGCGGACGCAGCTGGGCGCCGATGTCATCGCGAGCACGCCGGCCGGCTACCGGCTCGCCCTCCCCGAGGACCGGATCGACAGCTCCGCCCTGCTGCTGCACGCCACCGTGAGCGCGGAGCGTGCCGGGGCCGGAGATCACGCGGGTGCACTGGACGCGGCCGAGGCCGGGCTCGCGTTGTGGGACGGCGTCCCTGAGGGGGCCCGCGACATCAACGGCTCCGACGACCCGGTGGCCGCGTTGCACGCCGAGCGCGCTCCCGTCCGCGGCACGCTGGTCCGCGCGCGGGCGCTCGCGCTCGCCCGCCTGGGACGGCACGCGGAGGCGGCCGGGCCGCTGGCCGCGGTCGCCGCGGGGCGTCCGCGCGACGAGGAGGTGCTCGCCGAGCTGCTGCGCGGCGAAGCGGCGACGGCGGGCCCGTCCGCGGCGCTGACGCGCTACGAGGCCTACCGCCGTGAACTGCGCGAGACGCTCGGCACGGATCCGGGCGCCGGACTCCGGTCCGTACAGCAGGAGTTGCTGCGCGGCGAGGCCCCTGTGGTCAGGCACGGCGTGCCGCACGAGCCCAACCCGCTGCTCGGCCGGGGCGATGACATCGCAGCGGTGGAGGGGCTGTTGCGCGTTTCGCGCGCCGTCACCGTCATCGGCCCCGGCGGTCTCGGCAAGACCCGGCTCGCGTACGCGGTCAGCGGCAGGGCCGAGCAGCGCGTGGTGCATTTCGTGCCGCTCGCCTCCGTCACCGCGGACGAGGACGTGGCCACGGAGGTGGCCGCCGCGCTAGGCGCGGGCGAGGGCCGGCACGGCGTCGTGAGCGGCCACGCCTCGGCCGACCCGGTCTCCGCCGTCCTGGGGGCCTTGGGCTCCGGGCCCGCCCTGCTGGTGCTCGACAACTGCGAGCAGGTCATCCGCGGCGCCGCAGCCCTCGTACAGGCCCTGGTCGCGTCCTCGAAGGAGCTGCGGGTGCTCGCCACCAGCCGGGCCCCGCTGGACCTCACGTCGGAGGCGGTGTACGCGCTGCCCGAGCTCGGTCTCGACACCTCGGTCGAGCTGTTCACCCAGCGGGCCCGGGCCGCCAGGAGCGGTGTGGAGCTGCCGCCGGACGCGGTGGCCGAGCTGTGCCGGCACCTTGACGGACTGCCGCTGGCCGTGGAGTTGGCGGCGGCGCGGGTGCGGGTGCTGTCGGTGGCGGAGATAGGCCGCCGTCTCGGCGACCGGTTCGCACTGCTGCGCGGCGGGGCGCGGGACGTGCCGGAGCGCCACCGCACGCTGCACGCGGTCGTGGAGTGGAGCTGGAATCTGCTCACGCCGGACGCGAGGGCGGCGCTGCGCACGCTGTCCGTCTTCCCCGGCGGCTTCTGCGGCGACGCGGCGGAGCAAGTGCTCGGCCATGACGCCCTGTTCCTCCTGGAGCAATTGACCGGTCAGTCGCTGCTCACCGTCGCCGAGACACCGGTCGGTGTGCGGTTTCGGATGCTGGAGACCGTACGGGAGTTCAGCGCGGCCCGCCGGGCGGAGGCAGCCGAGGAGGACGCTGCCGTGACCCAATTCCTCACCTGGGCGCGGGACTTCGGGGTCGCGTACCACGACGCGCTCTTCGGCCCTGAGCCGTCCCCGAGCCCTCCGCGGCGCTCGACCGGGAAAGATCCCCTCGCCGCCCGGGAGCGGATCAGGGCCGAGCAGGACAACCTCGTGCCGGCCCTGCGGCACGCCCTGGCTCGTACGGACAGCCCCACGATCGCGTCCCTGACCGCCGTCCTGGCCGCCCTGTGGACCACCGACTCCAACTACCCGCGCCTCGCCACCCTCGCCGCGGACACCGGCCCGCCGCTCTCGCACTACCGCCCCACGCCCGAGTACGTCGAAGTCGCCCGCGCCGCCGCGGTGTTGTGCACGGCGGGCCTCTTCATGAACTACAGCCCGCATGCCGTACGCCAGCTCGTCACCCTGCGGCGGCTGCCCGCGGCCCCGCCGGACACGCTGCCGCGCGCCACCGCGACAGTGCTCGGCGCGATCCCCGAGATGCGGCCGCCCCGCTACGGCGTACTCCACCGGCTCTGCGACAGCGAGCAGCCGCTTGTCGCCGCCATCGCCGCGTGCGTGGCCACCTACGTCTGGGAGTACGAGCACGACATCGAGCGCGCCCTCGCTTCGGCCCACCGGATGATCGCCGCGCTGGCACCGGTCGACAACCCGTCCCTGCAGCTCATGGGCCATTCCCGGCTGAGCGAACTGAGCTTGCGGACAGGGCGGGGCGAGACCGCCTACGAGCATCTCCGAGCCGCCCTGGAGGCGCTGCCGCGGCTCGGCGACGCGCACGACTACATCGGCATCCGCTCGGCCCTCGCCCTCGCCTGCCTGCAGCGCGGCGAGCCCGACGAGGCCGAGTACTGGCTGCGGCGTTCGCAGGGCGACCTCCCCCCGCAGGAGGACACCTTCTACAGCCCCGACCTGGGCAGCCACGCCGAGATCGCGCTCGCCCGCGGATCGACGGAGCTGGGCCTCGGCCTGTGGCGCGGCGCCATGGAGCGCATGCCCGAGGACGGCTCCTTGCGCGATGGTGACCCCTGGCTCGACCCGTGGGCGCTTCAGATCCAGGCGGCGGCGGTGACGGCGCACGCGCACGCCGGCCGTCTCGAACTGGTCGCGGAGCCGCTCGACCGCCTGCGACAGCGCCTGCGGACCCTGCTCGGTGGCCCGCCCCGCTCGGCCACGGAGCTCCCCGTGTTCGGGACGGTGCTGCACGCGCTCGGCATGGCCGGGCTCGCGTCGGGCGACATGTCCGCCGTACGGATGGTCGCGCTTGCCGAACGGCTGCGGGTGCCACGCGAGTTCCAGCCGACGATGTCGGCGGCGCGCGCCCGTCGAGCGGCCGAGGACGCCGACCGGGCGGGGTACGCCGACGCCGTGTCGGAGTACGCCGCCCTGGAGCGCGACGAGCTGTGGGCAGCGGCCCGCGCGCTCATGTCGGCTACTCCGGGTCGCGGTTGAACAGCGACGTCGACCAGCGGTAGCCGAGAGCACCCAGGCCCAGGCACCAGACGACGGTGATCCACCCGCTGTCGCCGATCGCGCTGCCGAGGAGCAGTCCGCGCAGGGTCTCGATGGCCGGTGTGAACGGCTGGTACTCGGCGATCGGCCGGAACCATCCCGGCATCGCGTCGACGGGGACGAAGGCGCTCGAAATGAGCGGCAGGATCATGAGCGGCAGCGCGTTGTTGCTGGCCGCCTCGGCGTTGGGGCTGGCCATCCCCATCCCGACCGCGATCCAGGTGAACGCCGTGGCGACCATCGTCAGCAGCCCGAGCGCCGCGAGCCACTCCAGGACGGTGGCATCGGTGGACCTGAAACCGATGGCCACGGCGACGGCCCCGACGAGGAGCACGCTGAGAATCCCCTGCAGCACACTGCCCACGACATGCCCGACGAGCACCGAGCCGCGATGGATCGCCATCGTGCGGAAGCGGGCGATAATGCCCTCGGTCATGTCCATGGAGACGGACACCGCGGTCCCTGCCGGGGTGGCGCCGATGGTCATCAGCAGGATGCCCGGGACGAGATAGGCGATGTAGTCGGCCCGATCGGCGCCGCCGCCCCCGATGCCCGCACTCATCACGTCGCCGAAGACGTAGACGAAGAGCAGCAGCAGGACGATCGGTGTCAGCAGGATGTTCAGGGTCAGGGAGGGATAGCGCCGCGCGTGCAGGAGGTTGCGGCGCAACATCGTGGACGAGTCCTGCGCGGCCAGGGACAGGGCGCTCAACGGACGGTCTCCTTGGGGTGGTTCATGGTGTCGGCCGGGCTGGTCAGGGCGAAGAAGACGTCGTCGAGGTCGGGGGTGTGCACGGTCAGTTCGTCCGCCTCGATGCCGGCGGAGTCCAGCCAGTCGAGGAGGGAACGCAGTTCACGCTGAGTGCCGTCGCTGGGGATCCGCAGCGCAAGCGTCTCGTCGTCGCGGCTGACTTCACGCAGCGTCGAGGCGGCTGACTTGTACGCGTCGGGGTCGGTGAAGCGGAGCCGTACGTGGCCTCCGGGGATCAGTCGCTTCAGTTCTTCCGCCGTGCCTTCGGCGGCGATCCTGCCGTCGTTCAACACGGCGATGCGGTCGGCGAGTTCGTCGGCTTCTTCGAGGTACTGGGTGGTGAGGAAGACGGTGACCCCGTCCGCCACGAGCTCGCGGATGATGGCCCACATGCTGTGGCGGGAGCGCGGGTCCAGGCCGGTGGTGGGCTCGTCCAGGAAGATGATGCGGGGGCTGCCGACCAGGGTCATGGCGATGTCCAGGCGGCGTTTCATGCCGCCGGAGTAGGTGGATGCGGGCTTCTTCGCCGCCTCGGTCAGGTCGAAGCGCTCCAGCAACTCCGCGGTGACCTTGCGGCCTTCGCGCTTGGGCAGGTGGTGCAGGTCCGCCATGAGCAGCATGTTCTCCTCGCCGGTGATCAGCCCGTCCACCGCGGAGAACTGCCCGGTGACTCCGATCGCGGCACGGACCGCCTGCGGGTCGGCGGCCAGGTCGTGGCCGCCGACGTGCAGGTCACCGGCGTCGGCGGTGACGAGGGTGGAGAGGATCTTCACTGCGGTGGTCTTGCCGGCGCCGTTCGGGCCGAGCAGGGAGAAGACGGTTCCTTCGGGGACGGCCAGGTCGATGCCGTCGAGCACGGTCTTGTCGCCGTAGGACTTGCGCAGCCCGTTCGCCGCGATGGCCAAGCTGGTCATGGTGGTGTGCTCCTTCAGGGGCTGCGGGTGAGGAAGGTCAGAGGCTGCGGGCGGCGATATCGCCGTAGCCGGTGGTCGCGTGGATGTTCAGGCCGGCGTCGGCACCGGCGGCATTGTTGAGCGCGTTGTGGATCCGGCCGAAGGCGGTGCCGGCGTCCAGCGACGCGGAGACCCCGCGGGCGGCGCCGACCGAGATGTCGCCGGCCTCGGTGCGCAGGGTGACCTGGCCGTGCACGGCCTCGGCGATGTTGAGGTCGCCCTTCTGGGTGCTGATCTCCGCGGGTCCGCCGAGGCGGCCGACCGTGATGTCACCGGCCTGGAGGGTGAGCCGGGCGCCCGCGGTCTCGTCGAGCTTGACCGAGGCCTGCGCGCCGTCGAAGGCGACGTCACCGAGCCGTCCGACGCCCCGGAAGTCGGCGCTGGCCGCCTTCGCCTCGACGCGGGAGCCGGCGGGCAGCTGGACGGTGACCTCGACGGAGCCGGAGTTGCTGCCGAGGACCCGGTTCTTCGCCGGTGCGGCCTCGATGCGCAGGACGCCGTCGCCGTACGCGACCGTGATCTGCTCCGCGGCCTTCGTGTCGCGGCTGCTCGACGCGTCCGCGGGGAGGACCTCGACCGCGGTGTCGGCCCGGTCGGCGGCGATGAACCGGATGCGTCCTGCGGGGACGTCGAGGAGGGCGGCGATCGGGGTGGGGGTGTCGAAGTTCTGCATGGTGTTCTCCTCTGGGTTGTCTGCGTTGCCGCGTTGCGGTGTTTCCAACAATGGAAAAGCTACGTTGCGTTCACTGATCTGCCAACAACTTCGTTGCATTGGATTGTTGTTTACGCAGCTCAGAGGCCCTATTTCGTTGCAACGGATCAGAAAGTAACGCAACAACAACCACCCACTCGTTGCAATGGAATGGAAGCGAACGCTACAGTGAGGGCATCCGAGGACCACGAAGGAGATCGCGATGCCGGGCGGCAGACTCACCCAGCAGGAACGTCAGCAGATCGCACTGGGGCTGGCCGACGGCCACGCCTATGCGGAGATCGCCAGACGCCTCGACCGTCCGACCTCGACGATCACTCGCGAGGTGATGCGCAACGGCGGCCCCACCGCCTACCGCGCCGACCTGGCCCACCGCGCCACCGAACGCCGCAGCCACCGCCCCCGGCAGACCGCGTCCCGGGGCGCCCAGGCGCTCCCGCAGGCCCACGGCCGCGATGCCGAGGCGGTTCGCGAGTACGAGGAGACGCTCACCACGGTCTTCATGCAGTCGGGGATGTCCAAGATGACGGCCCGGGTACATGCCTGCCTCTGCACCACCGACTCGGGCAGCCTCACCGCGTCGGAACTCGTCCAGCACCTTCAGGTCAGCCCGGCGTCCATCTCCAAGGCGATCACGTTCCTCGACGCCCAGGGCCTCATCCGCAGGGAGCGCGACGACCGCCGCCGCGAGCGGTATGTGGTCGACGACGACGTCTGGTACCAGTCGATGATGGCGAGCGCGCGGGCCGCCGCGCAGGTGGTGGAGACCGCGCGGCAGGGCGTCGGCATCCTGGGCCCCGGCACGCCGGCCGCGGCCCGTCTGGAGAACATCGCCCGCTTCCTCGACTTCGTCAGCGAGAGTACGGCGCGGGCGGCGGACCAGGCGCGGGAGATCCTGCACACCAAGCCCGAGGCGCCCGGGACGCCCGGGACGCCCGAGATGCCCGGCGGCGATGCTGCCGAGTCGCCCTCGGACCGGCCCTCAACCCGCTGACGGCTCACGGCTGTCGCCGCTGCGACCTCCACAACAGGTAGAGCGCGGAGGCGATGGCGGCGCCGCGCACCACCCACGGCCAGGTCTCGGCCATCGCGTCGCTCATGTGGCCGTCGACGATGGGATCGCCCCAGCGTCCTTCGTTCCTGCCCCACAGCCAGGTGATCCCGGCCGCCACGGAGAGGCCGGGGAGACCGATGACGGCCCACTTGGCCTCGGCGCGGCTGAGCCTGCGCGAGGCGTAGGCGAGGAGCCATCCGCCGCCGAGGGCAAGCCAGTTGCCGAGGATGGCGCCGACGGTGAGGAGGGCTGCGGCGAGCAGGAGGAGGGGGTTGGTGAAGCGGGGGGTGGCTACGGCCGCGGCGGCGGGGCGGCGGAGGCGGATGCGGGGCCGCCGCGAGGGAGCGACGTCCACGCCCTCTCCCTCCTCGTCCTCCCCTTCCTCCTCCCCTTCCTCTTCCTCCTCCCCCTCCTCTTCCTCCTCCTCTTCGAGGCGCTTCTTGTGAGGGGGCTTGAGGATTTCCGGGATCTCTACGCCGCCGGTGAAGCCCGGCACGCTGTCGGCGAGGCCGAAGGGGCTGCTGTCCACCCGCCACCAGTCGGGCTCGGAGCCGCTCGCGCCGAGCTCGTCCGTGCTCGCGAGGTGCGGCGGGGAGGGCCCGGGGTCCTCCTCGGGCAGCTCCGGTTCCTCCGCGGCCGGGCGGGGCCGGGGAACCACGCGGCGCAGACGCTTGGGGCGTTCCTTCGGCTCCGGGGTGCGCTGGGTGGGGACGGCGGGGCGGGGCGTGGCCGCCGTGCGGGAACTCCCGCCCGATCCCGGGCCGGGGCCTGTGCCCGCCGCTTCGACCAGTTCCTCGGGGGTGCCGAGGCGGTCCAGGAGGCGGCGTATCGAGGCCGGGGTCTCGGCCGTGGATTTCGCCCGGCTCCGGTCGATCTCGTTCCGCAGCTCGGAGACGAGGCGCATGCGGGTGCCTGACGGCAGCTGTTGCTGCTGGGCCAGGTCGCCGACGCGGCTCAGATAGTCGAAGACGAGCTGATCGCTCTCGATCCCCACGAAGTCCCCTCCGAGGCGGCGCCGTTACCGAACCGCCCGCTGTACCCGGTGGGTTCGACCGTACCTTCTTCTGGCGGGGCGCCTCCAACAGTTCCTTCCACCGCGTCCCCGTTGGCGAACAGCCTTTCCCACCCACCCACCCGATCACCCCGCATCCGCCTCTGACCGAACAGGCCTCTCCCACCCACCCACCCGATTGCCCCGTAGACAGAGCCCCACCGACCACCCCACGCCCGCCCCACCCCCAGGAACGCCCAGCACCGCACCCCAACCCGCTACCGTGAGCCTGATGAGCACCGACGAGCAGCCCCAGCGCCCAGCGGACACACCCCGGTCCCTCGCCGAGGCACTCCGCTCCCGTGATGACGCGTCCCTCGGCGCGCTGCTCCATGCCCGGCCCGATCTGCTCAACCCGGTGCCGAACGACCTCACCCAGCTCGCCACCCGCGCGGCCACCCGCGCCTCCGTGGTCCGCGCCCTGGAGCGGCTCGACCGGTTCGCCCAGCAGGTGGCCGAGGCGCTCGCCGTGGCCCCGGAACCGGCGACGTACGACGAACTGCACGCCCTGGTCGCCGGGGACGAGGGCGGCGACACCACCGTCGACACCGCACTGGCCCGCGCCCTCGCCACCCTCCGCGAGCAGGCCCTCACCTGGGGCCCGCCCGACCGCCTGCGCCTGGTGCGCACCGCACGCGAACTCCTCGCCCCGGCCCCGCAGTACCCCTCCCCCACCGGCCTGGGCCCCACCGTCGCCGAAGCCACCGCGGGCATGTCGCCGAACCGCATGCAGGACATCGTGGCGGCGGCCGGGCTGCCCTCCACCCATGACGCCGTCTCCGCGGTCCGCTCCCTCACCGAGCTTTTCACCGACCGCACCCGCATGTCCGCCCTCCTCGACGAAGCCCCCGCCGAGTCCGTCGAAGTGCTCTCGCGGCTCGTCTGGGGCCCGCCGTACGGCCAGGTCACCGCCGACCCGGCCCGCCACCTGCGCTGGCTCCTGGACCGGGGGCTCCTGCTCCCCACCTCGCCCGGCACCGTCGTACTCCCCCGCGAGGCGGCCCTCCACCTGCGGGCGGGCCGCGCCCACCGGGTGCTCGAACCCGCGCCCCCGGCGATCGAGCCGCTGCGCGAACACCGTCCACAGGCTGTGGACGCGGCAGCGGCGAGCCAGGCGTACATGGCGCTCGACACGGTCGAGGAGCTCATGAAGGACTGGGACGAGGGCGGCCCCACCGTGCTGCGCGCGGGCGGCCTCAGCGTGCGCGACCTGAAGCGGACGGCGGTGGCCCTCGACGTACCGGAGCCGGTGGCCGCGTTCTGGGTCGAACTGGCCTACGCGGCAGGCCTCGTGGCAGCGGACGGCGACGCCGACGAGCGGTACGCGGCGACGCCCGCGTACGACGACTGGCAGGCACTGCCCGCCCCCGAGCGCTGGTCGGTCCTCGCCACCGCCTGGCTGACGGCGACCCGCACGGCGGGCCTGATCGGCGGCCGTGACGGCAAGGACCGCACGCTGTCGGCGCTCGGCCCGCACCTGGACCGCTCATCGGCGCCGGAGATCCGCCACCGCGTCCTCACGCTCCTCACCACCCTGCCGGACGGCGCGAGCCCCACGCCCGAGTCGGTCCTGGCCCGCCTGCGGTGGGAGCGCCCGCCGCGGGGCTCGGCCGGGGGCGGCGCCTCCGCCGGGGGCGTGTCCTCGCACGCGTCGGCGGGCAACGCACCCATGGAGCTGCGGGCCCGCATCGCCCAATGGACCCTGAACGAAGCGGAGTTGCTGGGCTTCACCGGCCGCGGGGCACTGTCCGCGCACGGCCGGGCGCTGCTCGGCTCCGAGAGCGAGGAGAGCTCACCTGAGACGAGCGCCACCCACCCCTCCCCGGCCGAACTCGCCGCCCGCAGCGCAAGAGCCGCCCGCCTCCTGGCCCCCCTGCTCCCCGAACCGCTCGACCACGTCCTCCTGCAGGCCGACCTCACCGCCGTGGCCCCCGGCCCGCTGGAGCGGCCGCTCGCCGAGACCCTCTCGGTGCTGGCCGACGTCGAGTCGAAGGGCGGGGCGACCGTGTACCGGTTCACGCCCGGCTCCGTGCGGCGCGCGCTCGACGCGGGCAAGGCCGCCTCCGACCTGCACGCCTTCCTCGCCGCGCACTCCCGTACGCCGGTTCCGCAGCCCCTCGCGTACCTCATCGACGACGTCGCCCGTAAACACGGCCACCTGCGGATCGGCGTCGCCTCCGCGTACGTACGCTGCGACGACGAGGCGCTCCTGAACGAGATCCTCGCCGACAAGCGCTCCCAGAACCTGCGCCTGCGCCGCCTCGCGCCGACCGTGCTCGCCGCGCAGGCCGACCCCGGCGCGCTCCTCGAAGGCCTGCGCCAAATGGGCTTCGCGCCCGCCGCGGAGAGCGCCGACGGCGACGTACTGATCACCCGGGCGCACGCCCACCGCTCCCCGCCCCGCACCGCCCCCGAGCCGGTCCACGACGGCCCCCCGCTGGCCGACGCCACCCTCATCGGCGCGGCCGTACGCGCCATCCGCGCCGGCGACCTGGCCTCGACGGCGCCCCGCAAGGCGGCCCCCGAGCCGGGCGAGACACTGCCCCGCACCACGGCGGCGGAGACCCTCGCCACAATGCAGGCCGCGGTCCTGACGAGCGAGGCGGTCTGGATCGGCTACGTCAACGCGGAGGGCTCGGCGAGCCAGCGCGTGATCGCCCCGATCCGGGTGGAGGGCGGCTTCGTCACGGCGTACGACCACACGGCGGACGAGGTCCGCACGTACCCCCTGCACCGGGTCACGGGCGTCGCGGAGCTGGCGGACGACTAGCCGGGCGCCGCTCCCCGGCCGGTCGCCTGCCGCACCCCGGCCGGTCACCGGCGACTGAGGCTGGGCCGTATTCGCGCGCCATGCGGCACACTGGACGTTTGGCTTACCGAAAGGGTGCGCGCGTGAATGGTCCCTTGATCGTCCAGTCGGACAAGACTCTCCTGCTCGAGGTCGACCACGAGCGGGCCGACGCCTGCCGCCGTGTCATCGCGCCCTTCGCGGAGCTGGAGCGTGCTCCCGAGCACATCCACACCTACCGCGTGACGCCGCTCGGCCTGTGGAACGCCCGTGCCGCCGGGCACGACGCGGAGCAGGTCGTGGACGCGCTCGTGGAGTTCTCGCGCTACCCCGTGCCGCACGCGCTGCTCGTGGACATCGCCGAGACGATGGCCCGCTACGGCAGGCTCACCCTGTCCAAGCACCCCGTGCACGGCCTCGTCCTGACCACCACCGACCGGCCGGTCCTGGAAGAGATCCTGCGGTCCAAGAAGGTGCAGCCGCTCGTGGGCGAGCGGGTGGACGCGGACACCGTCGTCGTCCACCCCTCCGAGCGCGGCCAGGTCAAGCAGACCCTCCTGAAGCTGGGCTGGCCCGCCGAGGACCTCGCCGGGTACGTCGACGGCGAGGCGCACCGGATCGAGCTCGCCGAGGACGGGTGGGCGCTGCGGCCGTATCAGAAGCAGGCCGTCGAGGGGTTCTGGCACGGCGGCAGTGGTGTGGTCGTGCTGCCCTGTGGCGCGGGAAAGACGCTGGTCGGGGCCGGCGCCATGGCCGAGGCCAAGGCGACGACGCTGATCCTGGTGACCAACACGGTTTCCGCGCGGCAGTGGAAGCACGAGCTGATCAAGCGGACCTCGCTGACCGAGGAGGAGATCGGCGAGTACAGCGGTACGCGCAAGGAGATCCGCCCGGTCACCATCGCCACGTATCAAGTCCTGACGACGAAGCGCAAGGGCGTCTACCCGCACCTGGAGCTCTTCGACTCCCGGGACTGGGGCCTGGTCATCTACGACGAGGTGCACCTGCTGCCCGCCCCCGTCTTCAAGTTCACCGCCGATCTCCAGGCGCGGCGGCGCCTGGGCCTGACGGCGACGCTGGTCCGCGAGGACGGCCGCGAGTCGGACGTGTTCTCGCTGATCGGGCCCAAGCGGTTCGACGCTCCGTGGAAGGAGATCGAGGCGCAGGGGTACATCGCGCCCGCGGACTGCGTCGAGGTGCGGGTCAACCTCACGGACTCGGAGCGGCTCGCGTACGCGACGGCCGAGGCCGAGGAGAAGTACCGCTTCTGTGCCACGACGGCCACGAAGCGGAAGGTGACGGAAGCGCTCGTCAAGAAGCACGCGGGTGAGCAGACTCTCGTCATCGGCCAGTACATCGACCAACTCGACGAGCTGGGCGAGCACTTGGACGCGCCCGTCATCAAGGGCGAGACGACCAACGCGCAGCGCGAGAAGCTGTTCGGCGCGTTCCGGGAGGGCGAGATCTCCGTGCTCGTCGTCTCGAAGGTCGCGAACTTCTCGATCGACCTGCCCGAGGCTACGGTCGCGATCCAGGTCTCGGGTACGTTCGGCTCCCGGCAGGAGGAGGCACAGCGGCTGGGTCGTGTGCTGCGTCCGAAGGCCGACGGTCACGAGGCGCGCTTCTACTCCGTCGTGGCCCGGGACACCATCGACCAGGACTTCGCGGCGCATCGCCAGCGGTTCCTCGCCGAGCAGGGGTACGCGTACCGGATCGTGGACGCGGACGAGTTGCTGGCCGACAACTGAGGGCCGCGGCTGTCGCTAGCGCGAGGGCCAGCAGGGGGTAGGGCGACGCGAGTGGCTGCTGCCAGGGACAGAGGCGCAGGTCCAGGTCGCCCTGGTGCGGGACGAGCCACAGGGTGCGGGCCGTGAAGAGGGTCGCCACCGCCGCGGTCAGGCGGGGGCGGCCCTCCGCCATGAGCAGGGTCAGGAGCGGGACGCACCAGACCCAGTGGTGGGACCAGCTGATGGGCGAGACCAGGAGCGCGGTGCCCGCCGTCAGGAGGACACCCCGGGGCTCGCTGGGGGTGCGGCGTGCCAGCCACAGGCCGACGACGGCGACGAGGGTGGCGGGGACGGCCCAGAGAAGGCCGGGGTGCGGGTCGTGGACGGCTCGGGCGACGAGCCCTTGGAGTGACTGATTGTCGACGATCCACGCCTTGCCGACGCGCCCCGTCTCGAAGATCCGCTGGGTCCAGAAGTCGACGCTGGCCGCGGGCAGCACGAGGGCGCCGAGGGCGAGGGTGCCGGTGAGGGCGGCGGTCGCCGTGATCCCTTCGCGTACGCGCCCGGTGAGGAAGAGATACGCGATGAAGACCGCCGGGGTGAGCTTGATCCCGGCGGCGACCCCGATCGCGAAGCCCTTGCCCGGGGTGCCCGGGGGCCTGGTCAGATCCCAGAGGATGAGGCAGATGAGGGCGAGGTTGATCTGCCCGAAGAGGAGGGTCTGGAAGACGGGTTCGAGCCAGAGGGCAAGGGCGGTGGCGGCGAGGAGGGGGGCGAGGCGGGTGGGCAGCTTGGTGAGGCGGCAGGAGAGGTGGATGAGGAGGGCGAGGAGGGCGACGTTGCCCGCGATGAAGGTGAGCTTGAGGGCGGGGAGGGGGAGCCAGGTGGTGGGTACGAAGAGGAGCGCCGCGAAGGGGGGATAGGTGGCCGGCAACTCCCACTCGGTGACGGTGAACCCATAGAGCTCACCCCCACCCACGACGGCCTGCCCTTCGGCCCGGTAGACGAGGGTGTCGGCCATGGGGATGCGTTGGACTACGCAGAGGGTGGCCAGGGCGGCGAGGGAGAGGGCCAGGAGGGCGGTGGCGGCGGCTGCTGGCGCGGGGGCCTTGACGCGGAGTGACGGGGCGAACACGCTGGGCACCTTAGTGGTTCGCGCGGTCAGTCGGGGTCGGGGCGGCGGCACCGATCCGGCCCCGGCTACGGCGGGGCAGCGGGGGCGGTTCGCCCAGGGGGAGGCCGCGGGGCAATCGGGCGGGTGGGTGGGAAACGCTTGTTCGTTCAGGGGGAGGCCGCGGGGTGCCGGGCGGGTGGGCGGGAGAGGCCGTTCGGGCAGGGGACGCGGGGCGAGCGGGCCCCGGAGGAATTCGGTGGACCCCCTGCGGAGGGGGGCCTAAAATGCCCGGTCTGCCCGCGTGCATCGCGCCCGCCACTGACCGGACGGCAACCGGCCAGCCCAGTTCCCGCACCCCCGCCGGAGGCACCCCGTGCACGCCCACCCCGACCCACTCTCCCGAGAGCGCAACCACCTCTCCGCATCCCGCTCGGCCCTCCGAGCCATGCGCGAGGACGCCGAAGCGCTCGACATTCGCGACGTCACCGCGAACTGGGTCAACGCCGCCGTTCTGCAGAGCCAGATCGACGAGCGCATCAAGTCCCTCGCCGACCTCTCCCACACCCCGCTCTTCTTCGGGCGGCTCGACTACCTCCACGCCCCCGGCGCCGAGCAGGCGGAAGGCGCCGAGGGCGAGCAGTTCTACATCGGGCGGCGGCACGTCCACGACGCCGACGGCGACCCGATGGTCATCGACTGGCGCGCGCCCGTCTCGCAGCCCTTCTACCGGGCCTCCAAGAAGGCCCCGATGGACGTCGCCCTGCGGCGCCGGTTCGGATACACCGGCGGTGACCTCACCGCGTACGAGGACGAGCACCTCAGCGACGCCGACGAGGAGGAGCGGACCAGCAGACTGCTCCAGCAGGAGATCGAGCGGCCCCGCGTCGGGCCCATGCGTGACATCGTCGCCACCATCCAGCCCGAGCAGGACGAGATCGTCCGCAGTGGGCTCGGGGGGTCCGTCTGTGTTCAGGGTGGGCCCGGTACCGGCAAGACCGCCGTCGGGCTGCACCGTGTCGCCTATCTCCTGTACGCCCACCGCGAGCGGCTCGCCAGGACCGGGACCCTCGTCATCGGGCCCAACAAGTCCTTCCTGCACTACATCGAGCAAGTCCTGCCGGCCCTGGGTGAGTTGGAGGTCAAGCAGGCCACCGTGGACGACCTCGTCGCCCACGTGGAGGTGCGGGGCACCGACGACGCCCCCGCCGCCGTCGTCAAGGGCGACGCCCGCATGGCCGCCGTCCTGCGCAAGGCCCTGCGCTCCCACGTGAGCATGCCCACCGAGCCCGTCGTGGTGGTGCGGGGATCCCGGCGCTGGCGCATTCCCGCGTACGAGGTGGAAGAGCTCGTGGGAGAGCTGCTCGCCCGCGACATCCGCTACGGAGCCGCCCGCGACGCCCTGCCGCAGCGCATCGCGCACGCCGTCCTCGTACGGATGGAGCAGGCGGGCGAGGCTCCGGACGACCGCGTGCAGGATGCCGTGGCCCGCAACCCCGCGGTGAAAGCGGCCGTCAAGGCCGCCTGGCCGCCGGTCGATCCCGCCAAGCTGGTGCTCCGGCTGCTCTCCGACGCCGATTTCCTCGCCCTGCACGCGGACGGGATCCTCGAACCCGACGAGCAGAAACTCATCCTCTGGGCGAAGCCCCCGCGCAGCCTCAAGGCCGCCAAGTGGTCGGCCGCGGATGCCGTGCTGATCGACGAGGCGGGCGATCTCGTCGCCCGGACGCACTCCCTGGGGCATGTCGTCCTCGATGAGGCGCAGGACCTCTCCCCCATGCAGTACCGCGCGGTCGGCCGGCGCTGCACCACCGGTTCCGCCACCGTCCTCGGCGACCTCGCGCAGGGCACGACGCCCTGGGCCACACGGAGTTGGGAGCAGGCCCTCGGTCATCTGGGGAAGGGCGACGCCGTGGTGGAGGAGCTCACCGCGGGGTTCCGTGTGCCTCGGGAAGTCATCGCGTTCGCCTCGCGGCTGCTTCCCGACATCGCGCCCGGCCTCGCCGAGGTGAAGTCCGTGCGTGAGTCGGCCGGTTCGCTCGTGGTGCGGCCCGTGGAGGACCTCGACGCCGCTTCCCTCGAAGCCTGCGTCGAGTCGCTGCGCCAGGAGGGGTCCATCGGGCTCATCGCCGCCGACGCCCGCGTCCCCGCGCTCGCCGAAGCACTCGACTCCGCCGGGATGACGTACCTCTCACCCGGCGAGGAGACCACCCCCGACACCCGGCTCACCCTCGTACCCGCCTCCCTCGCCAAGGGACTTGAGTACGACTACGTGGTGCTCGACGAGCCCGCCGCCGTCGTCGACGGCGAGCCCGACGAGCGGACGGGCCTGCGACGCCTGTACGTCGCCCTGACCCGTGCCGTGTCGGGACTCACCGTCGTGCACTCGGCCGCGCTTCCCGAGCAGCTCACCCGCTAGGCGCGCGAGGCGCGGGTCACGACCCGCTTCCGTCCGAACCGTTCGAGCCGTTCGAGCCGCCCGAGCCGTCCGAGCCGCCCGAGCCGCCCGCCGGAGCACCGGCGGACGGCAGATGCGTGACGATCAGCACGATGCCGGTGAGCGTCACGACCCGCGTGGCCGCGTCCAGGCCGTTCCAGTCCTCCGACTGCCACATGGCGAACCATTCGCCGCCGATGCCGATGAAGCCCGCCCCGAACAGGACGAGCAGCATCAGCAGGCCGATCGTGCCCGCCCTGCGGGCCCGGCGCAGTCCCTCGGGGCGGCGCAGGGCCCCGGCCCACAGGACCGTCGCCGTGAGGAGGACCAGGGCGGCCAGGGTCTCCCAGACGATGATCCCCACGTACGCGGCGTCCTGTAGGGCGGTGGAGCCCACCGCGCGCCACATCAGGTCGTCGTCCTTGAACGTGGTGTCCATCGCCAGGACATGGCGTACGAACTGCTGGTTGCTGTCGAAATCGGTGATGTTCCCGAACGCCACGAGCGTGATGTAGAGCGCCACCGTCCCGGTGAGCAGTGTCGCGGCGACGGGCAGCGTCCCGGCCGCGAGCATCCGCTCCGCGGGACGCGTCTTACCTGCTGGTTTCGGCATGAAACCCCCTCCCTGTACGCCAAGTTGTATCGCGTCCCACCAGCGACGTGATCAGCGCCCCGTGATCAACGCCCCGTGATCAGCACCTCGCGCCGAAAGGGATCAGGCGTCCACCGCTGCCCGCCACCGCGCGACGGCTTCGGCACTCACCGGCGCCGTCCAGCCGTCGGGGCGTGACGCCCCGCCGATGTGGAACGCGTCGACGCCCGCCGCCCTGAGCCGCGGCAGATGGTCGAGGCGCAGGCCCCCGCCCACCAGGATCTGCTGTTCGTAGCCCGGTTCGCCGGACCGCGCCGCCTCGGCGAGCAGCGTGGGCAGGCCGTCGTCCACGCCCGTCGCCGCGCCCGCGGTGAGGTAGGTGTCGAGGCCGGGCAGGTCGGCGAGCTGCTTGCGCAGGGCGTCGCGGTCGGCGGTCCGGTCGACGGCCCGGTGGAACGTCCAGCGGCAGCCGTCGAGCGCGTCCACCACGGCCTCCACCGCGGCCAGGTCGGGGCCGCCCGTCTCGTCGAGGAAGCCGAGGACGAACTCGTCGGCGCCCGCGCCGCGCAGCTCGTGGGCACGGCGTACGAGAGCGTCGACGTCGCCCGCGTCGAATCCGTCCGCGAGGCGCAGCATCACGCGCAGGGAGATGTCCACGGCGGCGCGGATCTCGGCAAAGGTCTCGCGGGACGGGGTCAGGCCGTCCGCGGCCATGTCGGTGACCAGCTCGAGGCGGTCCGCGCCTCCGGCCTGGGCGGCGACGGCGTCCTCGGCGTCGAGGGCGATCACCTCCAGGACTGCACGCTTGCTCATGGATGTCTTCCTTCGGGTCCGGGGCCGCGGGGGCTGGGGCGGGCGGCGCGGGAGTCTTGCGGAGCGGGAGTCTCCGTAGCCGCCGCACACAGGTCACATAGGTCTAGTCCAATTACCCAGCCTACGCGCAGATCACCCCGGCGCGACCCAAACGCACCGGGGTGATCGTAGAGACATGTACACGCCCTCCTTGCCGCGGGTTGAGACCGACGGCCCCTCGCCGTTCAGCTCAGCGGCTTGAACCCCCTCAGGCGCAGGCTGTTGCCGACCACGAAGACCGAGGAGAACGCCATCGCGGCGCCCGCGATCATCGGGTTCAGGAGGCCGGCGGCGGCCAGCGGCAGCGCGCCCACGTTGTAGGCGAAGGCCCAGAACAGGTTCGACTTGATCGTGCCGAGCGTGCGGCGGGAGAGGCGGATCGCGTCCGCCGCCGCGCGCAGGTCTCCCCGTACGAGCGTCAGGTCGCCCGCCTCGATCGCGGCGTCCGTGCCCGTGCCCATCGCCAGACCCAGGTCGGCCTGGGCGAGCGCCGCCGCGTCGTTCACGCCGTCGCCGACCATCGCCACGCTCCGGCCCTGCGCCTGGAGGCGCTTGACGGCGTCGACCTTGTCCTGCGGCATGACCTCGGCGATCACGTCCTCGGGCGCGATGCCCACCTCTGCGGCCACCGATGCCGCGACGGCCTTGTTGTCGCCGGTCAGGAGGATGGGTGTGAGGCCGAGGGCGCGGAAGCGGCGGATCGCCTCCGGGCTCGTCTCCTTCACCGCGTCCGCCACTTCGAGGACCGCCCGCGCCTCGCCGTCCCAGGCGACCGCGATGGCCGTACGCCCGGCCGCCTCGGCCTCCGACTTCGCCCGCTCCAGCTCGGCGGGGAGCCCTATCGCCCACTCTTCGAGCAGCGCCTCACGCCCCACAAGGACCGCGTGGCCCTCGACGACGCCCTGCACGCCGAGCCCCGCCACGTTCGCGAAGTCCTCGGGCGTGGGCAGCGCGCCGACCCGCTCGGCCGCCCCGGTGGCCACCGCCTGGGCGATGGGGTGCTCCGAGGAGTGCTCCAACGCACCTGCCAGGCGCAGGACTTCGTCCTCTCCGACACCCGCCGCGACATGCGTGGCAAGGAGCGTCATCTGGCCGGTGGTGACGGTGCCGGTCTTGTCCAGGACGATCGTGTCGACCTTGCGGGTCGTCTCCAGGACCTCCGGGCCCTTGATCAGGATGCCGAGCTGCGCGCCGCGCCCGGTGCCGACCATGAGGGCGGTCGGCGTCGCGAGGCCCAGGGCGCAGGGGCAGGCGATGATCAGTACGGCGACGGCCGCGGTGAAGGCCGCCGTCAGACCGGAGCCGTTGCCGAGCCAGAAGCCGAGGGTGGCGACGGCCAGGGCGATGACGACCGGCACGAACACCGCCGAGATCCTGTCGGCGAGGCGCTGGGCCGCCGCCTTGCCGTTCTGTGCGTCCTCGACGAGCTTGGCCATGCGGGCGAGCTGGGTGTCCGCGCCGACCCGGGTGGCCTCGACGACCAGGCGTCCGCCCACGTTCAGTGTGGCCCCGGTGACCGATTCGCCCTTGGTGACCTCGACCGGCACGGACTCGCCGGTGAGCATGGAGGCGTCCACGGCGGAGGCGCCCTCGACGACCTTGCCGTCGGTGGCGATCTTCTCGCCGGGGCGCACGAGGAAACGGTCGCCGGTCCTCAAGTCGCCCACGGGGACGGTCTCTTCGCGACCGTCACCGCGGATGACGGTGACGTCCTTGGCGCCCAGCTGGAGCAGCGCCTTCAGGGCCGCGCCCGCCTTGCGCTTGGAGCGGGCCTCGAAGTACCGCCCCGCCAGAATGAAGGCGGTCACGCCCGCCGCGGCCTCCAGGTAGATGTTCCCGGCGCCGTCCGTGCGCGAGATGGTCAGCTCGAAGGGGTGCGTCATGCCGGGCGTACCGGCCGTCCCGAAGAACAGCGCCCACAGCGACCAGACGAACGCGGCCGACGTGCCGACCGAGATCAGCGTGTCCATCGTGGCCGCGCCGTGCCGCGCGTTCGTGAACGCGGCCTTGTGGAAGGGCCAGGCCGCGTACGTCACGACCGGCGCCGCGAGGGTCAGGGACAGCCACTGCCAGTACTCGAACTGCAGGGCCGGGACCATCGCCATCGCGACGACGGGCAGCGAGAGCAGCACGGCGGTGATCAACCGCTCGCGCAGGGGCCGCAGTTCGTCGTCGGCGCGCCGCTCCTCGTCGGCCGGAGACGGCTCCTGCGCGCGGGCCGGGGCGGGCTCCTGTGCGGTGTAGCCGGTGGCCTCGACGGTGGCGATCAGGTCCTGTACGGCGACGTCCTGGCCTCGGTAGCTGACCTTGGCCTTCTCGGTGGCGTAGTTGACGGTCGCCTCGACGCCGTCCATGCGGTTCAGCTTCTTCTCGATGCGGGCGGCGCACGAGGCGCAGGTCATGCCACCGATGGCGAGCTCTACTTCTGCGGTGGAGGCCACCTCGGGGGCGCCGGGTGTGGTGGGCATGGCTGCGGACTCCTCGGTTGGGGGTACCCGGGGCGGGTACCGGCAGTGGTACCAATCTATACCCCTAGGGGGTATCGTTCGCAAGGGTACTCCGGGCTTGACTTTATACCCCTGGGGGGTACCTTCGGTCGTATGAGGAGCCGCCACTCGGTGAGCTCCCTCCACCCCGCATTCCGTCTCTCGGGAGCCGTCATGAACACCGGACTGAAGATCACCGCCTTCGCCGCAGCCGTCGCCGCGACCTTCGGGACCGCGTACGGAGTGGGCAGCGGCGTCGACCCCGTGACCTCGGAGAAGAAGCCCGCGAGCGAGCACGGCGGACACCCGGGCGAGGAGGAGAAGCCAAGCGGTACGGAGGCCGGTGCGGGCCACGCGGACACCGTCCCCGGCGGCCTGCAGATCTCCGAGCGCGGCTACACGCTCGACCTGAAGACCCCGCGCGTGGACGCCGGAAAGCGCGAGGAGCTGCGGTTCACGGTCGTCAAGGACCGGACGGACAAGGACGGCACGGGCAAGGACAGCACCGGCAAGGACGACACCGGGCAGAACGTCACCGCGTACGAGAAGGAGCACGGCAAGGAGCTGCACCTCATCGTGGCCTCACGCGACCTGACGACCTACCGCCACCTGCACCCGACCCGCGCCGCGGATGGCACCTGGTCGACGCCGGTAGAGCTCCCGCAGGCCGGCGGCTACCGCGTCTTCGCCGACTTCAAGCCCGCGGGCGCGAAGGAGGGCCTGACCCTGGGCGCCGACCTCTCGGTGGCGGGGAAGCACGAGCCGAGGGAGCTGCCGCGGCCCAACACGAAGGCTTCGGTCGACGGCTACGAGGTCAGTCTCGACGGCGAGCTGAAGCCGGGGAAGTCCGCCGACCTGACCCTGAGCGTGGCGAGGAACGGCAGGCCGGTCACCGACCTCCAGCCCTACCTCGGCTCGTACGGCCACCTGGTCGCCCTGCGCTCCGGCGACCTGGCCTACCTCCACGTCCACCCGACCGGCGAACCGGGCGACGGCAGGACGGAGCCGGGCCCCGGCGTCTCCTTCGCGGCGACGGCACCGAGCCCGGGGGCGTACCGCCTGTTCCTCGACTTCAAGCACAAGGGCGAGGTGCGCACGGCGGCGTTCACGGTCCACGTGGGCGGCGGCGCCGCGGCAGACACGGACCCCGGGAGCGAGGACACTACGGAGAAGGGCGGCCACGGCCACTAGGCACGGCGATATGAACAGCAGTAGGCACGGCGATGAGTATCCGCGCCCCGGCCGGTCTCCCCCTCGTCGACACCAGCGAACGCAGGAGGAAGTACGTGACGCAGCTGCTGCGGGTCCAGAATTTCACCGTCTCGCAAGACGGCTTCGGTGCCGGTGAGCACCAGAGCCTGGAGCGGCCGTTCGGCGACGCCGACCCCGGGGACATGTTCGCCTGGGCCGGGGCCACGGCGAGCTGGCCCAACCGCACCGACCCGGGCGGCAGCCGGGGCCTGGACGACTACCTCACCCGCGACTTCGCCCACAACATCGGCGCCGAGATCATGGGCCGCAACAAGTTCGGGCCGCAGCGCGGCCCCTGGCAGGACCACGAGTGGCAGGGCTGGTGGGGCGACACACCCCCGTTCCACACCCCGGTGTTCGTCATGACCCACCACCCGAGGCCTTCGTTCACGCTCTCCGACACGACGTTCCACTTCTCCGACGACGACCCGGCCACCGTCCTCGAACAGGCGCGGGAAGCGGCGCGGGGCAAGGACGTCCGGCTCGGCGGCGGAGCAAGTGTCATCCGGCAGTTCCTCGACGCCGACCTCGTCGACACCCTGCACGTGGCGGTCTCGCAGGTGAAGATCGGCGCCGGGACACGGCTCTGGGAGACCCCCGACGAGCTGCGCGACCGCTTCCACCTGGACGTCGTACCGAGCCCGAGCGGCGTGACGCACCACCTGTTCTGGCGAAAGTAACCGCCGACGCCCCCGCCCCCTCCCGGCCCTTCAGACCCTTCAGCCTCTTTCAGCTGAAGATCGGCAACTCCCTCTCCACCGCCCCCGCGAGCTCGTACCGCGTGCCCGCGAGCGGTCGCCCCGTGTACAGCCGGATCAGCGTCGGCGCATCGCCGATGTAGCGCGCGGGCGACCGCTTGCCGTCGTTCACGCCGAGGACGAGCGGCTCGTCGATGCCGCCGATGCCGTCGATGCCGTCGGTGTCGTCGGTGTCGTCGATGTCCGCGTGCATCGGCAGCGCTTCGGTCCTGCGGCTGTGTTCCGCGAGCAGCCGCAGCGCGTCCGGCAGCCCCGGGCCGCCGTACGCGCCCGGCTTGCCCCAGGCCTCGCGGACGTCGCCCGCGTGCACCCACTCGCCGATCGCGACGCCGTCGAGGCGCCCCTTCGCCCGGGTGATGGCGGCGCCCGCCTCCGTCATCCCGCGCTCCAGCTCGTCCACGACACGGGAGTTGGACCAGTCGGCGCGTTCCGCGATGTCACGGTCGTTGCACTCCGGGCTGTACACGCCCTCCTCGAAGCGGCTCTCGACGACGCGCGTCAGGGCCGAGCCGCAGTGCGCGAGCACGTGCCGCACCGTCCAGCCGGGACAGCAGGTCCGGATCGCGTACGCCTCGTCGGGCGCGGCCCGCAGCAGCGGGATCAGCAGATCGCGTTCGGCCCTCAGGAGGCGGCCCGGACGCTCGGGGTCGTACGTCTCGTCAGCGTGCGGCATGGTCGTCATGGACGCAGCCAACCGTGTCGCTCCCTGGCATGGCAACGGCAGGACCGGAGTTTAGGGTCCTTGCATGGCCGACGACGAGAACGACGAGCTGCGCAAGCGCTGGCTCACGACGCTGCTGCGGGCGCGGGACACGGACGAGTGCGTCTACGACCCGTTCAAGTACGCCGACAACCTGCTCGCGCGCTGGGCCGAGCCGCAGCGGCGCTACCACACCACCGCCCACCTGAAGGCGGTCCTCGACCACATCGACGTACTGGAAGAGCACGCGGACGACCCCGAGCTGGTGCGGCTCGCGGCCTGGTTCCACGACGCGGTGTACGCGCCGGACCGCTCCCAGAACGAGGAGCGCAGCGCCCGTCTCGCCGAACGCGCGCTTCCCGAGGCCGGGTTGACGGACGCGAAGACCGCCGAGGTGGCCCGCCTCGTCCGGCTCACCGTCACCCACGACCCCGCCGAGGACGACCACAACGGCGAGGCGCTGTGCGACGCCGACCTGGCGATCCTGGCCGCGGCCCCGGACGCGTACGCGGCTTACGCGGCGGCGGTCCGGGAGGAGTACTCCTTCGTGCCCGACGAGGACTTCCGCGCGGGCCGGGCGGACGTCCTGCGCCAGCTCCTCTCCTTGCCGCGCCTGTTCCGTACGCCGTACGGAGCGGCCGAATGGGAGGGTCCCGCGCGCGCGAACCTGGCGACGGAAATGGACCTGCTGAGCGCCTGAGGCTCCCGTACGCTCGGCCCATGATTTCCATGGGTGGGGACCAGTTGGACGAGGCCGTGGCGCACGCGGTGAGGGTGCTGCGCGGCGCGGTGGACCGTGACTGGAGCGCCAAGGCGGTCGGCCTCGACTGGAGCTGCCTGGAGACGGCCGAGCACGTCTCGGGCGTGCTCGTCGCGTACGCGGGTCAGCTGACGGGCCGGGCGACGGACACGTGGGTCCCCTTCGAGGTCACCTTCGACGAGGGCTCGGGCCCCGCGGACGCGATCAGCGTCATCGAATCGACCGGCGGCCTGCTCTCCGCGGTGGTGCGGACGACTCCTTCGGGGGTGCGGGGCTTCCACCCCTACCCTTCCGGCAGCGCGGACGCGGTGGGCTTCGCGGCGATGGGCGTCACGGAGCTGCTCCTCCATACGTACGACATCGCGCAGGCGCTAGGCGTGGACGCGGAGCCGCCCGCCGCGCTGTGCGAGGCGGCGCTCGCCTGGCTCTTCCCGCAGGTCATGCCCGCGCGCACGCCCGCCGAGCAGTGGGCGACGCTGCTCTGGGCCACCGGCCGCGGCGCTCTGGCGGGACGCCCGAAGGTGGAGGGCTGGCGCTGGCACAACGCCCTGGAGATCCCCGCCGGGCGCATCCTGCTGCGGGAGGTGTCCCCCGCGGCGGCGGCGGATCTCGCCGCGGGCGGTACGGGGGGTCTGACGTGGATCGAAGGCGGGCCCTTCGAGGGGACGCGGACGGCCGCGGAGATGGTGACGAAGGCGTACGCCTCCGGGGTGCATCGTCCCGAGTGGGGCATGTTCGCGCTGATCCGGGCGGAGGACGAGATCGCGGTCGGCGGAATGGGCTTCCACGGGCCGCCGGACGAGGAGGGTGTGGCCGAGGTCGGCTATGACCTGGCGGTCGGCGCACGGGGCCGGGGCTACGCCTCGGAGGCCCTCGCCGCCCTCTCCACCCTGGCCCTGACCCGCCCCGGCGTCACCTCCCTCCTGGCGATCATCGAACCCGACAACACGGCCTCCCAGACGGTGGTCCTCCGCTCGGGCTACGTCCGCGCCTCGGACCGCGAAAACCTCCACGCGTACCTACGCCGTACCCCAACCGCCTAACCCCGCCGCTCCGCAGCAAGGCTCCCCCACCAACCCACCCGATCCCCCCACATCCCCCTGCATCCCCCTGCCCCGGCGGGGGAATGTGAGCCCCGCTCCCAGCGTTGACCACTGTTATGCCAACACCTGACCCAAAGGCCCCCGCCCCCGAGGCCCCCAGGCCAGCGACCCGCATGCCCATAGCCGTCTACATCCTCGGCCTTGCCGTCTTCGCGCTCGGTACGAGTGAGTTCATGCTCTCGGGGCTCCTGCCCCCCATCGCGGACGACATGAACGTCTCCATCCCCCGCGCAGGCCTCCTCATCTCCGCCTTCGCCATCGGCATGGTCATCGGCGCCCCCCTCCTCGCCGTGGCCACCCTCCGCCTCCCCCGCCGTACGACCCTCATCACCCTCATCACCGTCTTCGGGTTCGGCCAGGTCGCCGGCGCCCTCGCGCCCACGTACGAGATCCTCTTCGCGTCCCGCGTCGTCAGCGCGTTCGCCTGTGCCGGGTTCTGGGCGGTCGGCGCGGCCGTCGCCATCGCGATGGTGCCGGTCAACCAGCGCGCCCGCGCCATGGCCGTGATGATCGGCGGCCTCTCCATCGCGAACGTGCTCGGCGTACCCGCCGGTGCCTTCCTCGGCGACAACTTCGGCTGGCGGTCGGCCTTCTGGGCGGTAGGGGTCGCCTCCGCGATCGCCCTCGTCGGCGTCCTCACCCTCATCCCCCGCATCCCCCTGCCCGCCGAGAAGCCCCGCCTGAAGCAAGAGCTGACCATCTACCGCGACCGCCAGGTCTGGCTCTCCATCGCGATCACCGCGCTCGCCGCGGGCGGCGTCTTCTGCGCGTTCTCCTACCTCTCCCCGCTCCTGACGGACGTCGCCGGCCTCGACAAGGGCTGGGTCCCGACCGTCCTCGGCCTCTTCGGGGCGGGCGCGCTCCTCGGCACGGCGATCGGTGGCCGCGTCGCCGACGCCCACCTCTTCGGCGTCATGCTGAGCGGCGCCGCCGCCTCGACGCTCTTCCTCGTGGCCCTCGCCCTCTTCGCCGGTACGGCACCCGTGGCGATCGCCCTGTCCTTCCTCCTCGGCGTCTCCGCCTTCTACACCGCCCCGGCCCTCAACGCCCGCATGTTCAACGTCGCCGGCGCCGCCCCCACCCTCGCGGGCGCGACCACGACGGCCGCGTTCAACCTGGGCAACACCGGCGGTCCCTGGCTCGGCGGCACGGTGATCGACCTCAAGCTGGGCTACGCGTCGACGGCGTGGGCGGGCGCGGCGATGACGGCGGTGGCGATCGGCGCGGTCGCGCTCTCCCTGCGGCTGCACCGCTCCACACCGAGCCGCGTGGTCACGTCGGCCGCCCCGGCCGAGGCCACCCACCAGGCCCAAGCACCCTCACTCCAGAGGCCGTAGGAACCGCCGCTCGTAGCGCCGGATGCACCCCGTCCGGCGCGCGAGCTCGATGGCCTCCTGGCACTCGGCATCGGTCGCGCTGTCCGTGCGGTACTGCTCGTACGCGGCGAAGCTCGGGAAGGAGAAGAGGGCGTACGCGATGTCGCTGTCGCCCTCGCTGGGCAGGAAGTAGCCGTGGTGGGTGCCGCCGAAGCGGTTGACCAGGACGACCCAGCGGCGGCCGTACTCCTCGAAGTCGGCGATGCGGTCGGGATCGATCTCGTACTTCAGATGAACCGTGATCATGCGGGTCACCCTAAGCGCGGCTCCCCTTACGCGGGCCTGCCCTTGGGCCTGCGCAGCCCCGCCTCCGTGAGCCTGCGCACCAGTTCCTTGGAGCCGATCTCGACCGCGCCCGCGCGCACCGCGTCCTCGTAGCGGTGCGAGGGCAGGTCGTAGTGGTCGCGCTCGAAGGCGCGCGCGGGGGCGCCGATGCCCGCCGCGAAGGCGTGCAGTTCCTCGTACGAGACGTCGCTGACCAGGTGCGACCACATGCGGCCGTGGCCCGGCCAGGTCGGCGGGTCCACGTAGATCGTCACGCCGTGCCGCCCGTCACGTGAGGCCGCCCACCGGCGCCACGACCACGCCCGCCTTGCCGCACACCCAGTGCGGGTCGGGGCCCAACTCCGGTTCCACGTCCAGCGCGTGCGGGTCGCCCGAGCCGCAGACCGGGCAGAGGGGCCAGCGGCCGTAGCGCTCAAGGAGTGCGTCCTGGACGTCCTGGGCGACCAGGCCCGCGACGTACTCGACGCCCTCGGGCCACTGCTCGACCCACCAGCGGCGGTGCACCACCGACTCCTCGACCAGCGAGACGACCTCGGCCTGGGCGACCTCGCGCGCCACGAGGTCGGCGAGGACAAGTGCACGAGCGGCGTGCAGCGCCTGCTCCAGAGGGTCGATCGCTTCCATGCAGCCATTGTCCACCCCACGCGCAACCCGGGCCCGCCCCGGGACGGAGCCAAGATCGGGACCGAGATCGAGACCGAGATCGGGACCAAAGGGGTCTTGACCGACCCCCGGTCCGAAAATATCTTTCAAGCGTGACCAATAACGTGAAGGAAATTTTCGCGGGCGCGGCGCCCCCCGCCCCGGCCGCCCTCGCGGCCAAGGTGCGGACCCTCGCCCCGTCCATGACCCGCTCCATGCAGCTGGTCGCCGAAGCCGTCGCGGGCGACCCCGCGGGCTGCGCCGCCCTCACGGTCACCGGCCTCGCCGAGCTCACCGGGACGAGCGAGGCCACGGTGGTCCGCACGGCCCGCCTCCTCGGCTACCCCGGCTACCGCGACCTGCGGCTCGCGCTCGCCGGACTCGCCGCCCAGCAGCAGTCGGGCCGCGCGCCCGCCGTCACCGCGGACATCGCCGTCGACGACCCGATCGCGGACGTCGTGGCGAAGCTCGCGTACGACGAGCAGCAGACCCTCGCGGACACCGCGGCCGGGCTCGACACGGTGCAGCTCGGAGCGGCGGTCGCCGCGCTCGCGGTCGCGCCCCGCGCCGAGATCTACGGGGTCGCCGCGTCGGGGCTCGTCGCCCAGGACCTCGCGCAGAAGCTGCTGCGCATCGGCCACATCGCGCACGCGCACTCCGACCCGCACCTGGCGGTCACGAACGCGGTCACCCTGCACTCCAAGGACGTGGCGATCGCGATCACGCACTCCGGGTCGACGGGCGACGTCATCGAGCCCCTGCGGGTCGCCTTCGAGCGGGGTGCGACGACGATCGCGATCACCGGCCGCCCCGGCAGCCCCGTCTCGCAGTACGCGGATCACATACTGACCACGTCCACGGCCCGCGAGAGCGAGCTCAGACCGGCCGCGATGTCCTCCCGGACGAGTCAACTGCTGGTCGTGGACTGCCTGTTCGTAGGCGTCGCCCAGCGAACCTACGAAACCGCGGCCCCCGCCCTGGCCGCCTCCTACGAAGCCCTCGCCCACCGCCACAGCCCCCGCGGCGGAGGCCGCTGACCCCGCACACGGACGTAGCGGACACACAGAACCGCAGCCCCACGCTCCCCGCCCACAACACCCCCCCACCGCCACATCCCGCGCACCGGCACCCGCCACCCCTCGCCCACCCGGACACACCGAACCGCAGCCCCCAAGCCCCGTACGAAACACCCGCCCACCAGCACGGCACCCGCGCCGCCTGCGCACACCGACGCAACCGACGTGACGGGCGCAACGCACGCAACGCACGCACAGAACCGCAGCCGCCACCCTCACCACCCCCACCACCCCGCCGCACACGAAAGAGCCGCACCTCATGACCTCCACGACCGACGACACGCCCTCCCCCTCCCCCGCCCCCGGATCCGGGGACACGTACGGCGAGCTCCGCGCCCAGTTGGACACCCTCACCACCGAGGCGTTCCGGCCCGAGCTCTCCGAGATCGACCGGCAGCCCACGCTGGAGATCGCGAGGATCATGAACGGCGAGGACGCCACCGTGTCCGCGGCCGTCGCCGAGCAGCTTCCGGCGATCGCCGCCGCCATCGACGGCACCGCCGAGCGCATGGCCCGCGGCGGACGGCTCGTCTACGCGGGCGCGGGCACGGCGGGACGCCTCGGCGTGCTCGACGCCTCCGAGTGCCCGCCCACCTTCAACACCGACCCGGCCGAGGTCGTCGGCCTCATCGCGGGCGGCCCGCGCGCCATGGTCACGGCGGTCGAGGGCGCGGAGGACAGCAAGGAGCTCGCGGCCGAGGACCTGGACGGGCTCCACCTCACCGCGGACGACGTCGTCGTGGGCATCTCCGCGTCCGGCCGCACCCCGTACGCGATCGGCGCGGTCGAGCACGCCCGCACCCGCTACGGCGCCCTCACCATCGGCCTCTCCTGCAACGCGGACAGCGGCCTCGCGGCAGCCGCGGACCACGGCATCGAGGTCGTCGTCGGCCCGGAGCTGCTCACCGGCTCCACCCGTCTGAAGGCGGGCACGGCCCAGAAGCTCGTCCTGAACATGCTGTCGACGATCACGATGATCCGCCTCGGCAAGACCTACGGAAACCTGATGGTGGACGTACGCGCGTCGAACGAGAAGCTGCGCGCCCGCTCGCGGCGGATCGTCTCGCTGGCCACCGGCGCATCGGACGAGGAGATCGAGACGGCCCTCGCCGCCACCGACGGCGAGGTGAAGAACGCCATCCTCACCATCCTCGGCGGAGTCGACGGCCCCACCGCCGCCGGCCTCCTCGCCTCGTCGGACGGCCACCTCAGGGCCGCCCTGGACACCGCACGCACGACCTGACCCCGACCCACCCACCCCTCCCTCCCCCTGCACAGAGCAAGGCACCCGCACCATGGCAACTGACAAGAACCGCGCCACAGCCGCCGCGATCCTCCCCCTCGTCGGCGGCGCCCAGAACGTCACGTCCATCGCCCACTGCATGACGCGCCTGCGGCTGAACCTCGCCGACCGCTCCCTGGTCGACGACGAGGCCCTCAAGGCGCTGCCCGCCGTGATGGGCGTGGTCGAGGACGACACGTACCAGATCGTGCTCGGACCGGGCACGGTCGCCCGTGTCACCCCGGAGTTCGAGGCACTGGTGGCGGAGGGCAGGTCGGCGGCTCCGACCGCGCCCTCCGAACACGTCCTGACCGCCGAGGAGTTGGCGGACCAGGGGGCCGCCATCAAGGCCGCCCGCAAGGAGAAAAACGCCACCCCGTTCAAGCTCTTCCTGCGCCGCATCGCGAACATCTTCGTGCCGCTGATCCCGGCCCTCATCGGCTGCGGCATCATCGCGGGCATCAACGGCCTCCTGATCAACCTGGAGTGGCTGCCGGGCATCACCCCGGCGCTCGCGGCGATCGCCTCCGGCTTCATGGCGCTGATCGCGGTGTTCGTGGGCTTCAACACGGCGAAGGAGTTCGGCGGTACGCCGATCCTGGGCGGCGCGGTCGCCGCGATCATCGTCTACGCGGGCGTGGCGAACATCGAGGCGTTCGGCCAGAAGCTCTCGCCCGGACAGGGCGGCGTCCTGGGCGCTCTGGGCGCGGCGGTCCTCGCCACGTACATCGAGAAGTGGTGCAGGAGGTGGGTCCCTGAGGCGCTCGACGTCCTCGTCACCCCCACCATCACGGTCCTCCTCTCCGGCCTGGTCACGATCTTCGGCCTGATGTTCCTCGCGGGCGAGGTCTCGACCGGCATCGGCACGGCGGCGAACTGGCTCCTGGACAACACGGGCGCGTTCGCGGGCCTGGTCCTGGGCGGCCTCTTCCTGCCCCTGGTGATGCTGGGCCTGCACCAGGCCCTGATCCCCATCCACACCACGCTCATCGAGCAGCAGGGCTTCACCGTCCTGCTCCCCATCCTGGCGATGGCGGGCGCGGGCCAAGTGGGCTGCGCGATCGCCGTCTACAAGCGCCTCAGGCACAACACGTCAATCCGTACGACGATCAAGTCCGCGCTCCCCGCAGGCTTCCTGGGCGTGGGCGAACCCCTCATCTACGGCGTCTCGCTCCCCCTGGGCCGCCCCTTCATCACGGCGTGCGTGGGCGGCGCGGCGGGCGGCGCGTTCATCGGTTTCTTCTCGATGATCGGCGAGAAGGTCGGCTCCACGGCGATCGGCCCGTCGGGCTGGGCCCTCTTCCCGCTCCTGGACGGCAACAAGGGCCTGGGCCTCACGATCGCGGTCTACGGCGGCGGCCTGCTCGTCGGCTACGTGGTGGGCTTCGTCGCGACGTACTTCTTCGGCTTCAGCAAGCAGATGCTGACGGAACTCAACGTCGACAGCGGCGCCCACGACCAGGTCGTGGCGGGTTCCCCCGGCACATCGACACCCGCGGACCCGGCCAAGTCGCCTGCGGCGGTCTAGCCGATCGACGAGCCTGCGGTCGTTGACCGCTTCTCCCCAGCGTCCCACGAACGAGCGACGGAGGCGTCGATCGGCTCGTCGTGGCCCCGCCCGGCCCCGCCGGAGTTGTCCGCGAACTCCCCCGGAATTGTCCTTGATCGGTAACGGACGCATCCCTTTGCCGCCGCCTCTCGTCATGCTCTGTGGGTCGCAAGCGACCGGGGAACGGCGAGGAACAGTACGCAAAGGGGCGGACATGGCGCGGCACAGCGGTGGGCGGGGCTGGTACGGCAAGTTGGTCGGGGCCGCGCTCGGGGTGACGATCCTCGCCACCGGCGCATCGGTGTGGACCGCGCAGGCCGGCACATCGGACTCACCGGCAGCGAAGAAGCCGAGCGCCGTCAAGCCGGTCTCGAAGACGATCGCGCACGCCTCCGAGAACGGGAAGCGTGGCATCAACATCACCATCGACGACGGCCCCGACCCCAAATGGACCCCCCAAATGCTCGAACTGCTGCGGCAGTACGACGTGAAGGCCACCTTCTGCATGGTCGGCACGCAGGCCCAAGCCCACCCCGACGTCGTGAAGAAGGTCGTCGCGGACGGGCACCGCCTCTGCGACCACTCGATCTCGCACAACACCGGCATGGACAAGGAATCCAACGCCTACCAGTCCAAGCAGATCCTCGACGCCGAACGCATGATCACCAAGGCCTCCGGCGGCGTCCGCCCCATGTACTACCGCGCACCCGGCGGCGCCTTCACCCCCTACAGCCGCAAGCTCGCCGCCTCCCACGGCATGCGCCCCCTCGGCTGGAACGTCGACACGAAGGACTTCGAGCGCCCGGGTACGGACGCCATCATCGCCACCGTCGAGCGGGAACTGCCCAACGGGCCGACCCTCCTCTTCCACGACGCGGGCGGCGACCGCACCCAGACCGTCGAAGCCCTGCGCACGCTCCTGCCCCGCCTCAAGCAGCAGGGCTACACCTACGGCTTCCCGGTCCGCTGACCTTCACGGCAGCCGCCGCTCCCTGTTCAGCCGCCGCACCTTCTCCCGCAGCACTTCACCCGGCGGGGCCTGCCCGAGGGACTCCGGCGGGCAGTCCCACTCCCGGCCTCCGCCGAGCGGCCTGAGATGTACGAGGCCGCCCTCGCACCCCATGACCTGGCCGACGCTGCCGTCCCTGAAGTCCACCGCGTACGTCCCGGCTTCCGGGACCGTCGGGTCGCCGTTCACCGCGCGCCCTCCAGTACGACGGCCAGCCGCAGGGCGGTGTCGAGGTTGCAGCGCCCCAGCTCCACCAGGGGGAGGGCTCCTTCCGCCGCCGCCGTCAGCGGGTCCATCCGCAGCGAGGGCAGCGTGATCCCGGCCCTCTCCAGGCCCGCTCTCAACTGCCGTACGGCATCCTCCACCGCCCGCACCCGCTCCTCCGCCGTCAGCGCCATGACCTCCGCCTTTCACACACAGTGTTCTTGTTTCCTCACCCAGCGTGTCCGCTCCCGGCTAGCCTGAACAGCGACGGCGTCCCAACAACCCCTCGTGTTCTACCGGGAGTTGCCATGCCAGGACCGAAGGACCTCGACCCCTCATCGTCACCCCGCGCCCTACTCGGCGCGGAGCTGCGCCACGCCCGCGAACGGGCGGGACTGAGCCAGGAGGACCTGGGCGCACCCTTGTTCGTCAGCGGCTCGTTCATCGGCCAACTGGAGGCCGGGACACGGCGGATGCATCTGGAGTACGCGCGGCAGATAGACAGGCGCCTGGGCACAGAGGGCTTCTTTGAGCGCAACTGTGCGGCCATCGCGAAGTCGAAGTACCCGGATCACTTCGCTGAGGCCGCGGAGGCGGAATCGGTTGCTACGGGCATCCGGGAGTACGCCCCCCTGTTGATCCCGGGGTTGTTGCAGACAGAGGGGTACGCACGGGCCATGTTCCGGGGCGGGCGCCCGACAGCGACGCCGGACGCCATCGACGAGTTGGTGAAGGCCCGCCTGGAGCGAGCGCACATCCTGCGCGATCCAACAACACCGTTGTTGTGGGCGGTACTCGACGAGGCATCAATCCGCCGAATGGTCGGAGGCCCTGCAGTGATGGCCGAAGCCCTGCGCCACGTTGCCGCGCTCGGGCAACGCCACCGGGCGATCGTGCAGGTCATACCCTTCTCGGCTGGCGCCCACCCGATCACCCAAGGCTCCCTCAAGCTCATGACCTTTGAGGATGCACCTCCGCTCGCCTACGCAGAGGGTGTCGAAACCGGGCGCCTTGAGGACGACCCAGCCACAGTCGCACGGCAGACTCTGGCCTACGATTTGCTAGGGGCCAGCGCACTGTCACCACAAGATTCCCTGGCTCTGATCGAATCAGTGGCAGAGGATTACACCCATGAGGACCAGCCCTGAGTACGACCTGACTACCGCTACTTGGCACAAGTCCACGTACAGCGGCCCTGACGGCGGCAACTGCCTCGAAGTAAGCGACGGCCACCCCGAAATCGTCCCCGTCCGCGACTCCAAGAACCCCACCGGCCCGAAGCTCGTGTTCCGAGCCGTCAGCTGGTCCGCGTTCATCACGAACCTCAAGGTCAGCTAGCCCCGGAGCTCAAGCCACCAGCCGCGAGCCCTCTTTTCAAGGAACGGGAGGCGGGTCTCAACCCGCCCTCCCTCCCCTGGAGTTGGCACAGTCGATCACTTTCGGGCTTCGACTTGCCACGCAGTGTGACGACGCTCTAGCGTGCCCGCATAACGAACAGCCCCCGCCCGGTGCTAGCAACACCTGCGGGGGCTTAACCACCAAGATCGAAAGCAGTCGATCCGATGGCTAATACTCAGCTTAGTGCTGCCTCCGGCGCCGCGCACGCAGACCCGCATCCCATGGCCAGTCCGGGCTACGGAAAGCGTTCGGCGGTCGAACAACTCCCCCGCGCGAAGAACGACTTCACCCACCTCCCGCCCCGGGAGGGGGCAATCGCCGCGTACCTCGACCGGCTCCCCGACGGCGCGGACATCTCCGTAAAGACCCTGGCCAAGCACCTCCCGTACGGGCAATGCGCCCTCCGCACCGCCCTCAACAGGCTTCAGGACGCGGGCCACTTGCGGCGGGGCAGCGAACACGTACGCGGATCGGGCAGCGCCCGCTGGGTCACTCGAACGTGGTTTTCGCGCACCGCGCGGGACGACGCGTGGTGGACGAGGTTCACGCGCGGCGGCGTACCGGAGGCCGAGCCGGACAGACCCCGGCCCCCGACCCGCAGCCGGGCCCTGATCCTCCTGGCGGCGCTGGGCAGGACGGCCCCCGCACTGTCCCTCTCGTACGCGGACTGCGTAGCCCTGGAACCTCAACTCACCGAGTGGTTCGCCCGGGGCGCGACGGAGCCGGACATCCTCCGCGCCCTGACGGCAGGGCTCCCCACCCCGGTCCACAGCCCCGCCGCCCTCGTCCGCAGCCGCCTCACGACCAAGCTCCCCCCGGAGCCGGCGCCCCGCCCCGTCCTGCGCGTACTGGAATGCGGAAGATGCGGCACCCCCGGCCGTCCGGAGGCCCTGCCAGGCGGCACCTGCGGCCCGTGTCGAGGTGAACCAGGCATTCGGCGGCACACAGCTCTGCCTCCGGCCCAGGTCCGCACGCACGCGGCCGCAGCCCGCTCGGCAGCTCACCCTCGACGTGAAGGGACACAGGCGCGACCGTGCAGCTCACCCGCGCCAGAAGCGGGGCACGATGCAGGGGAGGAGGCGACGCCATGCCCCCCAACTCCGCTGCCCGATCCCGTGAACATCACCCTGGACACCGAAAAGCTCAAGGACTACACCGACTGATCCCAGCCCCTCCCCGGGGCGCCTTCGGGACATACTTCCCCGCCCTCAGCCACCAGATCTGACCGATTTGGGCACTGCCCCGGCCCACGCGTAACGCCCGTAACCGCCGCGCACCCTCTCGCCCCGGCCAGGGCCCCGGCACCCCCGTACGGCACAGGCGAAAGCGGCCAGCTTGCCGCTGTCCGAAAGGGTCCCGCCCACCCGGTGAATGACGGTGGCCGTCTTCCGGCACCCCCCGCGCGTACAGAGGATGGCACCTGCCCACCCGCCATCATCGAAGCCGCACAACCGGAGGGGACCCTTCATGACCGAGTACAGCGACACCGGCCAGCCCGACGAAGAGCAGATCGCCGAGGCTTTCGGGACCGCCGCCAACGTCACCCTGGCGCCCGGCCCGAGGACGGCCTCCGAGGCCGCTCCCACCCCCGACCAGGAGTGGGCGTTACCCGGCGGAAAGGCCTGGGTGTACCTCGCCAACTCCAAGCACGGGCTCTCCAAGCCGGTGATCCTCAGCGACGGCTTCAACAGCGGGCCGAGCGACCTGGACCTCTTGTGGGAGGGCCTTGAGCGCGGCCAGTACCCGTTCGTCAGCGAGCTGCGGCGGCGCGGCTACGACCTCGTCCTGCTCGGCTACGACGAGCGCAGCGCCTCGATCCTGGACAACGCCAAGGCGGCCAGGTCGGCGATCCAGGAGGCGATCGCGCGGCGCGTCGGCGACCACGCGCTGACCGTCGGCGGCTTCAGCATGGGCGGTCTGATCACGCGGTACGCGCTCGCCAAGATGGAGCACGAGAGCGTCGACCACGAGACGGCGGTCTACCTCTCCTACGACAGCCCGCACCGCGGCGCCTGGGTCCCCCTCGCGCTCCAGTCGTTCGCGCACTACATCCGGCGGCTCAACGCGGCCTTCTCGAACCAGATGAACAGCCCGGCCGCGCGCCAGCTCCTGTGGCAGCACATCTCCGAGTGGGACGACAGCCCCGAGACCGACAAGCAGCGCATCGAGTTCCTCGCCGAGCTGGAGCGGGTCGGCGGCTGGCCGCGGCGGCCGAGGAAGATCGCCGTTTCCAACGGCGTACGCACGGGCGTGGGCAACGGCATCGCCCCCGGCGAGCAGGCGTTCCACGGCAAGGGCCTGGCCATCACCGGCACCCACCTCTACACGCAGCGCACGGGCGCCGAGCAACTCGTCGCCCAGCTACGGGTGGTGACCCTGCGCAAGCCGCAGATCCGCACCTCGGGGATGCCCGAGATCGACGGCGCCCCCGGCGGCACCCTGGAGGGCTTCGGCATCCTCGCCGACGAGCTCGACAAGATCCCCGCGATCATCGGCCTCGGCTCGGAGGCGGAGATCCGCGAACACTGCTTCGTCCCCTCCGCGAGCGCGGTGGCCCTCCGGGACATCGACAGCCACGAGAAGCTGTACGACCCGTTCCCGGAGCAGTCCGAGGACAGCGAACTCGACGAGTACCTCTGCGCCTCCCACAACGAGGGCCACACCCTGGTGACGGAGGAACTCTCCACCTGGATCCTGGACCGCCTGCCGTAGCCGCACCGCTCGCCGCGCACAACGCCCGAGGGCGGCACCCCTTCGTGAGAAGGAGTGCCGCCCTCGGTACGTACGGGACGCAGATCAACCAGAGGTCGATCAGAAGTCCATGTCACCGCCCGGCATGCCGCCGCCGGCCGGGGCAGCGCCCGCCTTCTCCGGCTTGTCGGCGATGACGGCCTCGGTGGTGAGGAACAGCGCGGCGATGGACGCGGCGTTCTGCAGGGCAGAGCGCGTGACCTTCGCCGGGTCGAGGATGCCCTCGGCGATCATGTCGACGTACTCACCGGTCGCGGCGTTCAGGCCGTGGCCGACGGTCAGGTTGCGCACCTTCTCGACGACGACACCACCCTCAAGGCCGGCGTTGACCGCGATCTGCTTCAGCGGGGCCTCAAGGGCCAGCTTCACAGCGGCGGCACCGGTGGCCTCGTCGCCCTCGAGCTCAAGCTTCTCGAAGACAGCGGCGGCCTGGATGAGCGCCACGCCACCACCGGCGACGATGCCCTCTTCGACGGCGGCCTTCGCGTTGCGAACGGCGTCCTCGATGCGGTGCTTGCGCTCCTTGAGCTCGACCTCGGTCGCGGCACCGGCCTTGATGACCGCAACACCGCCGGCGAGCTTCGCCAGGCGCTCCTGCAGCTTCTCGCGGTCGTAGTCGCTGTCCGAGTTCTCGATCTCGGCGCGGATCTGGTTGACGCGACCCTGGACCTGGTCGCTCTCACCGGAGCCGTCGACGATCGTGGTCTCGTCCTTGGTGATGACGACCTTGCGGGCACGGCCGAGCAGGTCGAGACCGGCGTTCTCCAGCTTGAGGCCGACCTCCTCGGAGATGACGGTGCCACCGGTGAGGATGGCGATGTCGCCGAGCATGGCCTTGCGGCGGTCACCGAAGCCCGGAGCCTTGACGGCGACGGACTTGAAGGTGCCACGGATCTTGTTGACGACCAGGGTCGACAGGGCCTCGCCCTCGACGTCCTCGGCGATGATCAGCAGCGGCTTGCCGGACTGCATGACCTTCTCGAGGAGCGGAAGGAGGTCCTTCACGTTCGAGATCTTCGAGTTGACGATCAGGATGTACGGGTCGTCGAGCGACGCCTCCATACGCTCCATGTCGGTGGCGAAGTACGCCGAGATGTAGCCCTTGTCGAAGCGCATGCCCTCGGTGAGCTCAAGCTCGAGCCCGAAGGTCTGCGACTCCTCGACGGTGATGACGCCTTCCTTGCCGACCTTGTCCATCGCCTCGGCGATGAGCTCGCCGATCTGGGTGTCGGCGGCGGAGATGGAGGCCGTAGAAGCGATCTGCTCCTTGGTCTCCACGTCCTTGGCCTGCTCGAGCAGGGCGCCCGAGACGGCCTCGACGGCCTTCTCGATGCCACGCTTGAGGGCCATCGGGTTGGCACCGGCGGCTACGTTGCGAAGGCCCTCGCGGACCAGCGCCTGCGCCAGGACGGTCGCGGTCGTCGTGCCGTCACCGGCGACGTCGTCCGTCTTCTTCGCGACCTCCTTGACCAGCTCGGCGCCGATCTTCTCGTACGGGTCCTCGAGCTCGATCTCCTTGGCGATGGAAACACCATCGTTGGTGATCGTGGGGGCACCCCACTTCTTCTCGAGGACGACGTTGCGACCCTTGGGGCCCAGGGTCACCTTGACGGCGTCGGCGAGCTGGTTCATGCCGCGCTCGAGGCCGCGCCGTGCCTCCTCGTCGAACGCGATGATCTTGGCCATGTGAAGTGGTCCTCCCGGACAGGGGTGGCATGCTCCGGATCGCGCCAGTGCCCGCGACGGACGGCCTGCAAACCGTGTGGTTCCTTGCCCCACCCGGCCTGCGGGCCTCACTGACCCGACCCAAGTTCTGTCACTCTCACTCGGAGAGTGCTAACGCCAATGATTAGCACTCGACCCCTGCGAGTGCAAGCGCCTCTCACGGATCCCAGACGTACGAGGGGCCCGCGTCCCAAACGTACGAGGGGCCCGCACCCCTGTCGGGATGCGGGCCCTTCGTCACTCGCTAAGTCGCTGGCCGATCGCGCCGAGATCAGACGGCGAGCTTGACCATGTCCGCCTGCGGACCCTTCTGGCCCTGCGAGATCTCGAACTCAACTCGCTGACCTTCTTCAAGGGTGCGGTAGCCGTCCATCTGAATCGCGCTGTAGTGGACGAAAACATCCGCACCACCGTCGACCGCGATGAAGCCGTACCCCTTCTCCGCGTTGAACCACTTGACGGTGCCCTGAGCCATGCCTAACTCCCCTATTACTGGCCCTTGCACGGATCCGCACTTCGCGGACCCGGGTCAGACCTCACCCCCCCAATGGGTTGTGGAGGCGTGCGCCGGAACGCGTCGACCGCGGCTGAATGTATCTGTCCAACTGCCCTCTGCAACAGGTCAATCGGACGAGAATTCTGGGCACGCCTGATCGGTGATAAGCGGAGGTTTTACCGGAGTTCAGGGCAAGTCGGGCCAGGCAAATGCCGCGAGAAGGGCAAATGGGCAGTTCACTTTGGCTACTTCTTGTCGCCCTCAGGGCGACTTCGTATATGCGCTCGGCACAAACGGGGAAGCTCGCTTCCCAACTGTACCGCGCTCAACCACATGGAATTGCCCCCTCCACTTCTCTCGCGGAGGGGGCAACAAGGATTACGCAGGGTATTTCCTTAAAGGATCAACCACCGGCGACGGCAGGAATGATGGAGATCCCCGCGCCGTCCGGCGTCGCGGTCTCCAGGCCCTGCTCGAAGCGGACGTCGTCGTCGTTCACGTACACGTTCACGAAGCGCCGCAGCTTGCCCTGGTCGTCCAGGACGCGGGCCGCGATACCGGCGTGGTTCTTCTCCAGGTCGGCGATGACCTCGGAGAGATTCGCACCCTCGGCGGCGACCTCGGACTGACCGCCGGTGTAGGTGCGGAGAATGGTGGGGATGCGGACCTTGACGCTCATGGATTCACCTCGGGTTGTGCGGGCCCCTTGAGGGGCGCGGGGAACTGCGCGACCAGCCACGACGGTCCGCAGACGGAAAGAAGGCTCAGACCCTACGGCGGCTAACCGGCGAGACCGGCGGAGCGAAACGCGTCAAGGCTCGGCTTGATGGTCGCGGTGGCCTGCGAGGTCTCGGCGACAGCGTCAAGCGTCTTGAGGCCGTCACCGGTGTTCAGCACGACCGTGGTGAGCGAGGGATCAATGAGCCCCGCCTCGATCAGCTTCTTGGTGACGCCCACCGTCACACCCCCGGCGGTCTCCGCGAAGATGCCCTCGGTCCGCGCCAGAAGCTTGATCGCGTCGACGACCTGCTCGTCGTTCACGTCCTCCACCGCACCGCCCGTCCGGCGCGCGATGTCCAGGACGTACGGCCCGTCGGCCGGGTTGCCGATGGCCAGGGACTTGGCGATCGTGTCCGGCTTCTGCGGGCGCACGACGTCGTGCCCGGCCTTGAAGGCGGTCGACACCGGCGAACAGCCCTCGGCCTGCGCGCCGAAGATCTTGTACGGCTTGTCCTCCACGAGCCCCAGCTTGATGAGCTCCTTCAGACCCTTGTCGATCTTCGTGAGCTGCGAGCCCGACGCGATCGGGATGACCAGCTGGTCGGGCAGCTGCCAGCCGAGCTGCTCGCAGATCTCGTACGCGAGGGTCTTGGAACCCTCGCCGTAGTACGGCCGCAGGTTCACGTTGACGAAGCCCCAGCCCTCGCCCAGCGGGTCGCCGATGAGCTCGGAGCAGAAGCGGTTCACGTCGTCGTAGTTGCCCTCGATGCCGACGAGCTCACCGCCGTAGACCGCGGCCATGACGACCTTGCCCTGCTCCAGGTCGTGCGGGATGAACACGCAGGAGCGGAAGCCGGCACGGGCGGCGGCCGCGCCCACGGCGCCGGCGAGGTTGCCGGTGGAGGAGCAGGAGAGGGTGGTGAAGCCGAAGGCGCGCGCCGCCTCGATGGCCTGCGCGACGACCCGGTCCTTGAAGGAGTGGGTCGGGTTGCCGGAGTCGTCCTTGACGAACAACTTGCCCTGCTCGACACCGAGTTCACGGGCGAGGTTGTCGGCCTTGACGAGCTTGGTCCAGCCGGGGTTGATGTTCGGCTTCTCGGCCACGTTCGCCGGGACGGGCAGCAGGGGCGCGTAACGCCAGATGTTGTCGGGGCCGGACTCGATCTGCTTCCGGAGCGCCTCGGGGTCACCGGTCGGCAGGTCGTACGCGACTTCGAGCGGGCCGAAACAGGCCTCGCAGGCGAAGATCGGGCCGAGCGCGTAGAGCTCACCGCACTCGCGGCAGGAAAGGCCCGATGCGGGGCCGAGATCCACGGAACCGGAGGTGGTGGAGGGGGTGGATTCGTTCGTTGCGACAGTCTGCGCAGCCATGGAGGCGAGGCCCTTTCTCCTCATCTTCCCCGCGGCGAATCTCACCGCGAGACGGAATTGGCACCTTCCCCACCGAGACCTCGCGTGCGCGGTCGGCGGGATGGTTGCCGGGGCTTCAACGGGCCGTATCCCTCTGCCCCTCTGGATGAGCGGTATGGCGCCGGGCTTTTGGGGGCCCAGGGCATTTGTTACGCGATGACCCCCGACATGCGATGGTCATCCGCGTTGTTCAAGACTGTAACCGACGGCCTGGACCCTTGAGATAGTCGTCCGCACCGCGAGATGGATCACATGTAGGCCACACACAGGAGGAGCAACCCGTGCTGGAAGAGGCCGAGCGCTGGCTGACCAGGCGTTCCTGGTCCGTTGCCGACCGTCCGCTCAGCGCACTCGTCGCCGCCAAACGGGCTTCGGGAGCCTCGGTGAGTGTCGTCCTGCCCGCGCTCGACGAGGAGGAGACGGTCGGCGAGATCGTCGCCGAGATCCGCCGCGAGCTGGTCGAGAAGGCCGCCCTCGTCGACGAGCTCGTGGTGATCGACTCCGGCTCCCGTGACCGCACGGCCGAGGTCGCGCGGGACGCGGGTGCGCGGGTCGTGCACCGGGACGACATCCTGCCGCGCGTTCCGGCCGTGCCCGGCAAGGGCGAGGTCCTGTGGCGCTCGCTCCTGGTGACCGGCGGTGACATCGTCGCGTTCGTCGACGCGGACCTGCGGGAGTTCTCGGCGGACTTCGTCACCGGGATCGTGGGCCCGCTCCTGACCGAGCCCGACGTGGACCTCGTGAAGGCGATGTACGACCGCCCGCTGGACGGAACCGCAGGTCAGGGCGGCCGGGTCACCGAGCTGATGGCGCGCCCGCTGCTGAACATGCACTGGCCCCAACTGGCCGGGTTCGTGCAGCCGCTGGGCGGCGAGTACGCGGCGCGCAGGTCCCTCCTGGAGCAGCTGCCGTTCCCCGTCGGTTACGGAGTGGAGCTGGGCCTGCTGGTCGACGCACTGCACACGGTGGGCCTTGACGCCCTCGCGCAGGTCGACGTCGGCGTGCGCAAGCACCGCCACCAGGACGGGCAGGCGCTCGGGCGGATGGCCGCGGCGATCTACCGGACGGCGCAGCTGCGCCTCGCGCGCGGCCATCTCGTACGGCCCGAGATCACCCAGTTCGAACGGGGCGAGCAGGGGTTCGAGCCGCGGACCCATGCGGTGGACACGGAGGAGCGGCCGCCGATGGCCGGCATCGCGGAGTACACGGCTCGCCGCGTGGCGTAACCACCCAAAGCCGGGCATTTTGTCTAAATTTCCCACTTATGTGGGTCAGACAAGTAATGGGAAGCGCGCGACGCGTCGGCGGCGTGGCCATGGCCACGGCCGGACTCGCGGCAGGAGCGCTCGGCGCCGCCGCCGTGCCCGCCGCGGCGGATGTGGTCGAGCCCTTCGCCAAGCGTTACGACGAATCGCTGTACGGCGACTTCAAGACCATCGGCAACACGGTCATGGGCTGCCCGACGACGCCCGCGGACATGGCGGCGCGCTGCGCCACCGCCGCGGACGGCCAGGGCCGCGACAACAACAACACCTTCGTCATGCAGCGGATCAACACCGCGGGCATGGACCCCGACCACGGGTCGAGCACCGGCCGGGTCGCGATCCCGCCCGGCGCGAAGGTCGCGTACGCGCGCCTCTTCTTCGGCGGCAACGACGGCACGTACAAGGGCCCGAGCGGGGCCCAGCTCAAGCGCTGCGACATCTCCGGCGCCGACGTACGGCCCTCCCCCGGCGACCCGCTGGACGCGGTGCCCGCGGTCAGCGTGGCCGGCAACACCCCCGCGAAGGTCACCCCGGCCGACCTGGTCAAGGACCCGGCGTCGACCAACGGCCCGCACTACTACACCGGAGAGGCCGACGTCACCGACCTCTTCGACGGCGTGACCGGCAGCGGAAGCCCCGTCCCCGTCGCGGTCGGCGACATCTGGGCGCCCACCGGCAAGGGCTGCGTCGCGGGCTGGTCCCTCACCGTCGTCTACAAGTACGACGCCCCCAACGACGACCACGCCCCCGACCGCCGCAACGTCTACGTGTACGGCGGCCACGTCCTCCAGCGCTCCACGTCGCCCGCCACCAGCGTCAAGGTCGACGGCTTCTACCGCACCGACGGCAAGCCGCGCGCCAGCGTCACCGCGTACGAAGGCGACTGGAACACCCCGGGCGACCGGTTCGCGGTCGGCGGCAAGAACATCACCGAGGCGCACACGGGCAACACCAACAACTTCTTCATCAGCGAGGACGACGGCGCCCTCGACCCGAGGATGGCCAACAACCTCTCCATCGACGCCAAGGAGTTCGACGTCACCGGCAGCGGGACCCGCGCGCCCGCGGCGGCAGAGCCGATCCCCGTCGGCGCGACCTCCACGACGCTGAGCTTCTCCACGAAGGGCGACACCTACGTCCCCTCCGCCTTCGCGCTCTCCGTCCCGGTCCCCGACCTGGAGGTGACGAAGACCGCGAGCCCCAAGAAGATCAAGCCGGGCGGCACCCTGACCTACACGGTCAAGGCGAAGAACATCAGCAAACTGAACTACCCGAACGCCAAGTTCAGCGACGACCTGACCGACAACCTCGACGACGCGACGTACAACAACGACGCGAAGGCGAGCACCGGCGACGTCTCGTACACGAAGCCGAAGATCAGCTACACCGGCGACATCCCGGCCGGGAAGACCGCGACGGTGACGTACTCGGTCAAGGTCCACGACCCCGTGAGCGGTGACGGCAAGCTGCTCAACGACGTCGACGTCGAGTCCCCGCGCTCCAACTGCGACGCGGGCAGCACCGACCCCAAGTGCGGGGCGGCGCCGGTCATCGAGCGCAAGCAGCCGATGGTGAAGGTCTCCAACGTGCCCGCACGGCGGACCGCGCCGGTGTGCAGCAACGTGAAGAACACCATCACCATCAAGAACCCCTCGGGCAGCACACGCACCGCGGCCACCGCGTCCTGGCAGGTGACGCCCGGCTCCAAGCCGGTCGCGAGCAGCGGCAAGGTCGCCAAGCAGGGCGGCAAGTACGTCTGGAAGGGCGATGTCCGCCCGCACGGCAAGGTGACCATCACCCAGCAGGTGAAGGTGTCCTGCACGGCCGGTGCGGTCCGGGTGATCACCGTGGCGGCGCCCGGCAGCAACTGCCCCAGGACCGACAGGGGCGGCGACGACCCCTGCACCTCGGCGATCCTCGCCCGCCGGGTGCAGGCACGGCCCGCGCCGCAGGAGCCGCAGAGCGGGCACGGGGCCGGGTCCGGGCCCGTGGGTCAGGCGGACGGCGCCGGTCAGCTGGCCGACACCGGCAGCGACTCGGACACGATGCTGTACGCGGGCCTCGCGATCGCCCTGTGCGCACTGGGCGCGCTCGCGGTGGCGGCGGCGAGAAGCAGACGGGACTAGTCAGGGAGCAGCAGACGGGACGACCGCCCGTCTGCTGAAGCTCCCCGATGTATACGGCCGGGCCCGCCACGGGTCCGGCCGTACGTTTGAGCGCATCCGGGAAGGGCTAGGTTCGGCACATGGTCTCCGAGCACGCCCCCGCCCAGATCCTCGTCGCGTCCAACCGCGGCCCCGTCACGTACGCCCTGGAGGAGAACGGGGAGCTGACGGCCAAGCGGGGCGGCGGCGGACTCGTCTCCGGGCTCAGCGCGATCGGCGACTCCGCGGGGGACTCCCTGTGGGTCTGCGCGGCCCTGGGGGACGGTGACCGGGAGGCCGTGCGGCGCGGGGTCGGTGAGCCGGGGGTGCGGATGCTCGACATCGACGCCCAGGTGCACGCGGACGCGTACAACGGGATCGCGAACTCGGTGCTGTGGTTCGTCCACCACATGCTCTACCAGACGCCGCTCGAACCGGCCTTCGGCCCGGAGTTCCGTGCCCAGTGGGCGTCGTACGAGACCTACAACCGGGCCTTCGCCGAAGCGCTCGCCCAGAGCGCGGCGGACGGCGCGGTGGTCCTGGTCCAGGACTACCACCTGGCCCTCGTGCCGGGGATGCTGCGCGAACTCCGCCCCGACCTGCGCATCGGCCACTTCTCGCACACGCCGTGGGCGCCGGTGGACTACTTCCGGATGCTGCCGGACGACATCGCCGAGCAGCTCCTGCGGGGCATCCTGGGGGCCGACCGGGCGGCGTTTTTGACGGGGCGGTGGGCGGACGCGTTCACGGAGTGCTGCGTGGCGGTCGTCGGCGGTACGTCGGGGACGCGGATCGGGGTGCACGGGCTGGGGGCGGACGCGGACTTCCTGCGGGAGCGGTCGCGCCGGGAGGACGTCGAGGAGCGGCTCGCGGCGCTGCGGGAGCAGGTCGGGGCCGGCCGTCAGGTGATCGTGCGGGTGGACCGGACGGAACTGTCGAAGAACATCGTGCGGGGGCTGCTGGCGTACCGGGAGTTGCTGGCCTCCCGCCCCGAGTGGCGGGAGCGGGTCGTGCATGTCGCGTTCGCGTATCCGTCGCGGCAGGATCTCGCGGTGTACCGCGACTACACGGCGTCCGTGCAGGCGCTCGCCGACGAGATCAACTCCGAGTACGGGGTGGAGGGCTGGACCCCGGTCGTCCTGCACGTGAAGGACGACTTCGCGCGGTCGCTGGCGGCGTACCGCTTGGCGGACGTGGCGCTGGTGAACCCCATCCGGGACGGGATGAACCTGGTGGCCAAGGAGGTGCCGGTCGTTTCTGATGAGGGGTGTGCGCTGGTGCTTTCGCGGGAGGCGGGGGCGTTCGAGGAGTTGGGCGAGGACGCGGTGGTCGTGAACCCGTACGACGTGACGGGCACGGCTGCGGCGCTGCACGAGGCGCTGACGATGCCGGTCGAGGAGCGAGCGGAACGAACCAAGCGGCTCGCGGCGGCGGCTACGGCGTTGCCCCCGGCCCAGTGGTTCCTGGACCAGCTGCGGGCACTGCAGGACTGATTCGTCCCCAACCCCGCCCCTTCCCGAAAACCCGCTGGGCGCGGGGGCCTTGGTGGACGTCATCACCGGCTCCGCCGAGTTCGTCCTCAAACGCCGGACAGGCTGAGAAAGCCGGTGGGACGGTGCTGTCGCCGACCCCGGGTGGAGGTGCCCGTGAAAACTCCGCGGCGACCTGCAACCTCCCCGGGGCCGGGACGTCTGTCGGGGTGAAGGCGCCTTCGCTCGATCCACCGACCCCGACCACGACCACGAATCGAGGAACCGCATGTCCCTGCGTCATGTCTCCATCCGCAAGGCCCTGGGCGCGGCGACGGCCATCGCGGCTCTCGCCCTGGGCGGCACGGTGGCACACGCCGCCACCACCGATCCCTCCCCGGCCCCGGCCAAGAGCGGACACGAGGCACCGTCCCCGGCCCCGGCTGCCCCGGGCAAGGGCGGACACGAGGCACCGTCCCCCGCCCCCGCCGCCCCGGACAAGAGCGGACACGAAGCACCGTCCCCCGCCCCCGCCGCCCCGGGCAAGGCCGGACACGAGGCGCCGTCCCCCGCGCCGGTTGCGAAGTGATGCCGCAGCGTCGGCAGTAGCCGCAAGCCGTAGGAGGGCCGCCGGGCCGATCACCCGGCGGTCCGCACGCCCCGCGTCCAGGAGAGCCATGAGGACAGCGACGTACCCGGTCGTCCCCGCCTTCCCCGCCACCAGCGCGCTGCGCCGTGGCTGGGAGCGCCTGCTGTCCGGGCTCCTGACTCGTACGGGGCAACCGCCGCCCGGGATCCGGCAGCCGGTCCCCGTGCCGACCGTGCCCCTCTCCACGCTGGGCGAGCCCGGCCCCGGGATCGACGACCTCTACCAGTACCGCCGCCTGGACCTCGTCCGTCTCGCGCTGTTCCTCGTCGACGATCTGCCGACCGCCGAGGACGTCGTACAGGACGCCTTCGCGGCGGTTTTCCGCAGGCACGGCGCCCGTCTGGAAGGCGTGGACGACCCGGAGGCGTACCTGCGGACGAGCGTGGTGAACCGCTCCCGTTCCGTGTTGCGCCGCCGCAGAACGGCCCGCGCGCACACACCCGAACGCGAGGGCCACGTCCCGCCCGTCGACGAGCACGTCCTGCTGCGCGAGGAACACCGCGAGGTGCTCGAAGCGCTCAGGCGGCTCACCCGGCGCCAGCGCGAGGTGCTCGTGCTGCGCTACTGGTCCCACCTCACCGAGGCCCAGATCGCCGCCACCCTCGGTCTCTCGCGCGGCGCGGTCAAGTCCACCGCCAGCCGGGCGCTGGACGCACTCAGCAGACAGTTGGGAGGCTCCCGATGACCCCGAAGGACGGGCACGGTCCCGGCCCTGGGCAGGAACTGCTCGAAGACCGGCTGCGCGACGCGCTGGACGCACGGGCGCGCACGGTCGGCCCTGACTCCCTGCGGCGCGCCACCCCGCCGTCCGAGCAGGTGGGCAGGCGTTTTCCCGTCCGTGCGACCGCGCTGAGCCTGCTCGCGCTCGCGGCGGCCCTGGCCTGCGTCCTGCTGGCCCTTGGCTGGGTCGAACGGCAGGGCGGCGAAGCCCCCGTCGAACCCGCGCACCCGCACGAGAGGACCACCCGGCCGTCGTCCCAGGCGCCGTCGCCACCACCGTCGCCGGCGCCGTCGGGCGCGACACCACCCTCACCCGTGCCCGACCCACCCGTGCCCGGCTGACCGCCAGTTCGTCAGTTCGTCAGTCCAGCCGCGCGGCGATCCTCGAAAGCAGCTCCACCACGCCCTGCGGTCCGTCCACCACCACGTCGGCCCGCTCGGCCAGTTCCGCGACCTCCGCGCTGCCGCTGCACACCAGCAACCCCCGCACCTGGTCCGAACGGAGCTTCTCCACCGCCGCGAAGGCGGGCAGGTCGCCCAAGTCGTCGCCCGCGTACAGGACGGTCTCCGCGCCGACCTCGCGTACGTAGTCGGCGAGGGCCACGCCCTTGTCCATGCCGGGGGGACGCAACTCCAGTACCAGGCGGCCCGGTTCGACGATCAGGCCGTGGCGGGACGCCAGTTCGGCGAGGGGTTCGCGCAGCGCCTCGAAGGCTGCCTGCGGGTCGTGCGCGCGGCGGGTGTGGACCGCGACCGCGCGGCCCTTCTCCTCTATCCACGAGCCGCGCCAGGCGCCGATCGTGTCCAGGAAGCCGGGCAGTTCGGCGCGCACGGACGCCACGCCGGGGTGCGGTTCCGCCGCGTGCACGGTCGAGGAGACGGCGTCCCAGCGCTCGGCTCCGTAGTGCCCGAGGACGACGAGGTGTTCGAGGCCGGGGACGCCCGCGAGGCCGCCGTAGCGCACCGCCACGCCCGCGGGGCGGCCGGTGACGACGGCGACGGACAGCACCTTCGGCGCGAGCGCGGCGAGCGCGGGGACGGCGCCGGGGTGGGCGCGGGCCTGCTCGGGGTCGGGCACGATCGGGGCGAGCGTGCCGTCGAAGTCGAGCGCGATCACGGCCTTGCCGGGCCGCGCGAGGAGCGCGGCGAGGCCCTCGCGACCGGCGGGCGTCACGGGCTCGGGCAGCTCGGGAGAGTACTCAAGGTCACCCATGGGCCTGACCCTACGCTCAACGCTCCCCGCGCCGGGACTCCCTAACCCGCCGAAGCCGGTTGACGGTCACCGGATCGTGCGCGAGGGCGCGGGGGTCGTCGAGCAGGGCGTTCAGGAGCTGGTAGTAGCGGACCGGCACCAGACCGAGCTGCTCGCGCACGGCCCGCTCCTTGGCCCCGGGTCCCGTCGGCCAGTCGCGGCGCTCCAGGGCGAGGATCGCGCGGTCGCGCTCGGAGAGGCCGGTCTCGTCCGTGGCATCGCTCATGCCGTCACGCTATTCCGAGTTCTCCTCGGTCGCCGCCTTGCTCTGGAGCTGACCGAGGATCGACGCCGGGTTGCCGTTCTCGTCGACGGTCTTGCCGATGTACTTCTTGACGTCTACGGAGACCTGCGCCCAGGACGTCTTGCCCACGGGGTACAGCTGCGAGGTGGGCAGCTCGTCCAGGAACTCGGCGAGCGCCTTGTCGTTCTTGTTGCCCGTCATCTCCTGGGCGGCGGAGGTCGTGACGGGGAGCAGGTCGTACTCGCGCGAGAAGTCCAGGACGTTCTTCGTGCTGTAGGCGAAGTCGAGGAACTTGCCGATCTCCTCGCGGTGGCCCTTCTCCTTGAAGGCCATCATCCAGTCGGCGACGCCCATGGTGGCCTGCGCGTGGCCGTTCACGCCGGGCATCGGCACCATGCCGTACTTCACGCCCTTCTTCGCGGCCATCTGCATCAGCGTGGGGTGGCCGTTGAGCATGCCCACGTCGCCGCGGGTGAAGGCGGCGAAGGCCTGGGCGCGGTCGAGCTTGGCGGGGGGCGTGGGGCCCGTCAGGCCCTTGCCCACGAGCTCGTCCTTCAGCCAGGTGAAGGTCTTCACGTTCTGGGTGGAGTCGATGTCGTACGTGCCGACGTTGTCGGTGTAGCCGCCGCCACCGCTGAGCAGCCACTGCATCGTCTCGGCCTGCGCCTCTTCCTTGCCGAGCGGCAGGGCGTAGGGGATCTTCACGCCGCGTGCCTTGAGCACCTTGGCCGCGGCGGCCAGGTCGTTCCAGCTCTGCGGCGGGTCGAGATCGGCGTCCTTGAAGATCTTCTCGTTGTAGAAGAGCAGGCGCGTGGAGGAGGCGAACGGCATGCCGTACTGGACGCGCTTGACCTCGCCCGCCTCGGAGAGGGGAGCCATGAAGTCGGCCTGGGTGGAGATGGAGACCAGGTCCTCGGTGCGGTAGAGCTTGTCCGCCGCCGCGTAGTCGGCGTACGCGCCGATCTGGGCCAGGTCGGGGGCGTCGCCCGCCTTGACCATCTCCTTGACCTTGCGGTCCACGTCGGTCCAGGAGTAGACGCTGACGTCGACCTTGATGCCGGGGTTCTTGGCCTCGAACTTCTTGGCCAGCTCGTCCCAGTACTTCTGGGAGCTGTTGGCCTTGGAGTCGCCGTAGTCGGCGGCCACCAGCTTCAGGGTGACGTCTCCGGAGTCGCCGGGACCACCGCAGCCGGCGAGCACCGCCGCCATGCCCAGTGCGGCTATCGCCGCGGTCAGTCCTGTCGCACGCCGCTGCACAGCTGTTCCCACCCTCGATGATCTACGTGAACTGCGATTTTCCCTCGCGTATGGACACGAGGTCTACACCACCTCAGTATCGCTTGTGCAACGGCGTACCAATGACGTACCACCGGCAAGGAGCCTTGACGCATGTCGCGTACCGCAGCAGAGATAGCAACTCAGCCCGCCTGCTGGCACCGGGCGGCCGAGGCCGCTCTCACCTTCGACGGACTGCCGAAGCCGGGTGAGCGGGTGGCCGTCACCGGATGCGGGACGTCGTGGTTCATGGCCATCGCGTACGCGGCGCTGCGTGAGGCCGCCGGGCAGGGCGAGACGGATGCGTTCGCGTCGTCGGAGTTCCCCGCGGGGCGGACGTACGACCGGGTGGTCGCGATCACCCGGTCCGGTACGACCACGGAGGTCCTCGAACTGCTCGGCGAGCTGAAGGGCGTGGTGCCGACCACGGCCCTTACCGCCGATCCCAAGACGCCGATCATGGACGCGGCCGACTCGGTGGCGGTCCTGGACTGGGCGGACGAGGAGTCGGTCGTCCAGACCCGCTTCGCCACGACCGCCCTGGCCTTCCTGCGGGCGGGGCTCGGTGACATCCCCGGCGTGAAGTCGGTCGCCGACGCGGCGGTCGACGCGGAGCTCGCGGTGAGGGAGCCGCTGCCTTCGGCGGTGCTTGCCGCGGAGCAGTGGACGTTCCTTGGCCGTGGCTGGACGTACGGTCTCGCTCTCGAAGCGGCGCTGAAGATGCGCGAGGCGGCGGGGGCGTGGACGGAGTCGTACCCGGCGATGGAGTACCGCCACGGGCCGATCTCCATCACCGGCCCCGGCCGGGTGGCGTGGATGTTCGGCGTGCTTCCCGAGGGGCTCGCGGGGGATGTGGCCCGGGTGGGCGGTGAGCTGGTCGCCCGCGAGGAGCTCGACCCCCTCGCGGACCTGGTCCGCGCGCAGCGCCTGGCGGTGGCCCTGGCCGAGTCCCGAGGCTTCGACCCGGACAACCCCCGGAACCTGACCCGAAGCGTCATCCTGGGCTGACCCCTCAGGGCAGGGCATCGCCCGCTCTCTGCCCCGGGGGCGTGCGATGCCCTGCTCTGCACCACCCATCGGCGGTGGGTGGGCGGCGCCCTGAACCGCCGCTTCGCGGCGGATGTTTCCCGCCCACCCACCCGATCACCCCGCAGCACCCCCACCCGAACAGACAGCCCGCCCGATTCACCCCACAGCACCCCGACCCGAACGGACGACCCACCCTCACCCCCCAGCGCCCCCGCCCCCGCCCGAACAGACGGCCCCACCCACCCGACTACACCGCGGGGTACCGGGTGGGTGGGTGGGGAAGATCCGCCGCGAAGCGGCGGGCTCATGTGGTCGAACCGGACCGGGTGAGAAGCACGGCCAGAACCGAGACCGCGCCCCGCCCAAGGCCCAGCCGGAGCCAACCACTCCCCCGCCCCCGCGCACCGCAAAGGGGCACCCCACCCCGAAAGGGGGCCTTTCCCCGGGGGCAAACACCCGAAGTGGACTAGACCTCTCGCGGGCAACGCGCGAGACTGTCCCCCGTGAGACACGTCATCGCCCTCGATGTGGGCGGCACCGGAATGAAGGCCGCCCTGGTCGGGGCGGACGGCACGCTCCTCTATGAGGCGCGCCGGGCCACCGGCCGGGAACGCGGGGCCGACGCCGTGGTCGAGTCCATCCTCGACTTCGCCGCCGACCTCCGCGCCCACGGCATCAAGGAGTTCGGGGAACCCGCCGCCGCCGCAGGCGTCGCGATCCCCGGGATCGTCGACACCGAGCGGGGCATCGCGGTCTACGCCTCGAACCTCGGCTGGCGCGACGTCCCCATGCGGGAGCTGCTCAGCCGCAGGCTGGAAGGCGTACCCGTGGCCCTGGGCCACGACGTCCGCACCGGCGGCCTCGCCGAGGGACGCATCGGCGCGGGCAAGGGCGCGGACCGGTTCCTCTTCGTGCCGCTCGGCACGGGCATCGCCGGGGCCATCGGCATCGGCGGCGGCATCGAGCCGGGCGCCCACGGCTCCGCGGGCGAGATCGGCCACATCATCGTGCGCCCCGGCGGCCCGCCCTGCGGCTGCGGCCAGCGCGGCTGCCTGGAGCGCCTCGCCTCCGCCTCCGCGGTCAGCGAGGCCTGGGCGGCGGCCAGCGGCGACCCCGAGGCGGACGCCGCGGACTGCGCGAAGGCCGTGGAGTCGGGCGACCCGCGGGCCCGCGAGGTCTGGCAGAACGCCGTCGACGCGCTCGCCGACGGCCTCATCACCGCCCTCACCCTCCTGGACCCGCACACCCTGATCATCGGTGGCGGTCTCGCCGAGGCGGGGGAAACCTTGTTCACACCCCTGCGGGCGGCCATGACGGAACGCATCGTCACGTTCCAGACCCAGCCCCTCATCGTCCCCGCCGCCCTGGGGGACACCGCCGGGTGCCTGGGCGCGGGCCTGCTCGCCTGGGATCTGCTCGAAGGAACCGACCCCGCCCCCGACCCCACCCAATCCACGGAGGTAACCGCCTGATGGCCACTAGCAAGGTCCTCGCCGGTGCTCAGGTGGTCCTGCCCACCGGGACCCTTTCCAACGGCCGTGTGATCGTCGACGGTACGCGCATCTCCGGGAGCGCTCCCGCGGACGCCGAGACCGTTCAGCTCGACCCCGGCCACTGGGTGGTCCCCGGCTTCGTCGACATCCACAACCACGGCGGCGGCGGTGCCTCCTTCACCTCCGGCACGGTCGACGACGTACTCAAGGGCGTCCACACGCACCGCCTGCACGGCACCACGACCGTCGTCGCCTCCACCGTCACCGGCGAGATGGACTTCCTCGCCCAGCGGGCCGGGATGCTCAGCGAGCTGGCCGAGCAGGGCGACATCGCGGGCATCCACTTCGAGGGCCCGTTCATCTCGCCGTGCCGCAAGGGCGCGCACAGCGAGGCGCTCCTGCGCGACCCGGACCCCGCCGAGGTCCGCAAGCTGATCGACGCGGCCCGCGGCCGGGCGAAGATGCTCACGCTCGCCACCGAGCTGCCGGGCGGCATCGACTCCGTACGCCTGCTGGCCGAGCACGGCGTGATCGCGGCCATCGGGCACACGGACGCGACGTACGAGCAGACGCAGGAGGCCATCGACGCGGGCGCCACCGTCGCCACGCACCTCTACAACGCGATGCCCACCCTGGGGCACCGCGCGCCGGGCCCGATCGCCGCGCTCCTGGAGGACGAGCGGATCACGGTCGAGCTGATCAACGACGGCACGCATCTGCACCCCGCCTCGTTCGAGCTGGCCTTCCACCACGCGGGCGCGGCCCGCACCGCGCTCATCACGGACGCGATGGACGCGGCGGGCTTCGGCGACGGCCGGTACATGCTCGGCCCGCTGGAGGTCGACGTGACGGACAGCGTCGCGCGGCTCGTCGAGGGCGGTTCGATCGCGGGTTCGACCCTCACCCTGGACCGCGCGTTCAAGCGCTCGGTGACCGTCGACGGCCTCCCGGTCGAGGACGTCGTGCGGGCGATCTCCGCCAACCCGGCCAGGCTCCTGGGGATGTACGACACCGTCGGCTCGCTGGAGCCCGGCAAGGACGCCGACCTGGTGGTCCTGGACGCCGGGTTCGACCTGGTGGGCGTCATGCGCAAGGGTGAATGGGTGGTTGCCCCCCATTAGCCGCGACTCGGGTGATTTCGCCATCCGTTGAAGTGGCAACGAAGTGAACGCGGTTGGCCCCGACCTCTGGGCCAACCGCCTTCTCTTTGGCATGATCAGCCCCGAAAGAGACCGACAGCAAGCGCATTCTCCAGCGATCTCGGGGGTGAGTGGCACGTGATCCTCACGGTGACGCTGAACGCCGCCCTGGACATCACCTACCGCGTCCCCGCCCTCACCCCGCACGCCTCGCACCGCGTCACCGAGGTCACCGAACGCCCCGGCGGCAAGGGCCTGAACGTCGCCCGCGTCCTCGCGGCCCTGGGCCACGACGTGACGGTGACCGGCTTCGCGGGCGGCGACACGGGCCGCGTCCTGCACGACCACCTCACCCGCGAGCCCCGCGTCACGGACGCGCTCGTGCCGGTGGCGGGCGCCACCCGCCGCACGCTCGCCATCGTCGACGCGGCGACCGGCGACACCACACAGCTGAACGAACCGGGCCCCGCCGTCTCACCCGCGGAGTGGTCCGCCTTCCAGGAGTCGTACGAGGAACTGCTGCGCGCCGGCGCCGCGGCGGTCGCCCTCTGCGGAAGCCTGCCGCCGGGCGTCCCGGTGGGCGCGTACGCGACGCTGGTCCGCGCGGCGCGCGCCGCCAAGGTCCCCGTACTCCTGGACACCAGCGGCGAGGCGCTGCGCCGCGGCGTCGCCGCCCGCCCCGACATCGTCAAGCCGAACGCCGACGAGCTGGCCGAGCTGACCGGCGCCCACGAGCCCGCCCAGGCGGCCCGTGACGCCCGCCGCAGGGGCGCGCACGCCGTGGTGGCGTCCCTGGGCGCCGAGGGCCTGCGCGCGGTCACTCCTGAGGGCACCTGGCAGGCCGCCCCGCCGGTCCGCGTCCACGGCAATCCGACGGGCGCCGGCGACTCGGCGGTCGCGGGCCTGCTCTCCGGCCTGGTGGAGGAACTCCCCTGGCCGCAGCGCCTGGCACGGGCCGTGGCGCTGTCCGCGGCGACCGTGGCGGCCCCGGTCGCGGGCGAGTTCGTGCCATCGACGTACGAAGACCTGCTCGCGCGGGTCGCGGTGACCCGGGAGGCCGCCGCGGCGTAACGACGCGCCACATCGCGCGAGCGACGCACAACGGGCCCTTCCGGCCCAGGAATTGGGGACATTCATCGTGCCACTCGTATCCACCGGCGACCTGGTAGCCGACGCGCGCGCCACCGGACGCGGGGTCGCCGCGTTCAACGTGATCACCCTGGAGCACGCGGAGGCGATCGCCGCGGGCGCGGAGCAGGCGGGCTCCCCCGCGATCCTCCAGGTCTCCGAGAACGCCGTGAAGTTCCACGGCGGCAACCTCTCCGCCATCGCGGCGGCAGCGGCGGCGGTGGCGCGCACCTCGTCCGCCCCGCTCTCCCTGCACCTGGACCACGTCATGGACGTGGACCTCATGCGGGCCGCGCACCCCGAGGGCTTCAGCTCGGTGATGTTCGACGCGTCGAAGATGACGTACGACGAGAACGTCAAGGCGACCGCGGACGCGGTGCGTTGGGGCCACGAACGCGGCATCTGGATCGAGGCGGAGCTCGGCAAGGTGGGCGGCAAGGAGGGCGAGGCCCCCCTGGACGCGCACGCCCCGGGAGTCCGCACGGACCCGTCCGAGGCGGCGTCCTACGTGGCCGACACGGGCGTGGACGCCCTGGCGGTGGCGGTCGGCTCGTCCCACGCGATGACGTCCCGCACGGCCTCGCTGGACCACGAGTTGATAGCGGCGCTCACGGCGGCCGTCCCCGTACCGCTGGTGCTGCACGGCTCAAGTGGCGTGCCGGACGCGGAGATCCGGGCCGCGGTCGCCTCCGGCATGGTGAAGATCAACGTCGGCACGGCCCTCAACACGGCGTTCACCGGCGAGGTGCGCGCGTACCTCGCCGCCCACGAGACGGGCGTGGACCCCCGGAAATACCTCGCCCCGGCTCGCGAGGCGATGGCCGGGACGGTGGCGGGGTTCCTGGGGCTGCTGAAGTAGTTCCTGGAGCAGCCCCAGGCGGGCGCGGGCGGCTCAGCCCTTGTCGCCCTCCACGAGCCACATCTGGTCGATGTTCGCCCCGGTCGTCCCGCACAGGTCGCTCTGGGCGCAGGTGAGCGTGACCGAGTTGGTGCCCTTGGTGAGCTGGACCACCGCCCAGGTGTTGGTCCAGCCCTTCTCCCAGTCGCCTTCCTCCGCGTGGGCGAAGTTCTTCAGGTTCAGGGGACGGGTCTGCTTCTTGCCGTTGACGAGGATCGTGGCGTTGGAGTCCTTGCCGGGGACTCCGTAGTTCACGTGGAGGCTGTACGAGCCGGACTTGGGGATGCCGTTGACGGTCCACGTCACCTGGGCACCGACCTTGTCGAACCCGGCCACGTAGACACCGCCCTCGGACTCGGCGCCGTCGAAGTCCGAAGCCGTCGTCGTGCCGCCCTCCAGCTTCAGGGCCTTGGCGTCCGTCTTCGGGAGCTTGGCGGGCTTCTCCGGCTTCTTCGTCGGCTTGTCGCTGGGCTTGACCGTCTCGCCCTGCGTCGAGCCGCCGCCCGCTTCCTTCTTGTCGCCCTCGTCACCGTCGCCGGTCATCATCGCGGCGGCGATCCCGATGGCGACGACCGCGACGACCGCGATCGCCGCGATCAGCAGGCCCTTGGTGTTGGGGCCACTGCCGCGACCGCCGGAGCCGCGGGACGCCGGGGTGTACTGCGGTGCCGTGGGGGCTCCGCCGGGCTGCGTCTCCGGGGCGGCGTAGTGCGCGTTCGGCTGGCCGTAGGGCTGCTGCTGCGGGGGCACCTGCTGGCCGTACGCGGGGGCGCCGTAGGTGTTGGGCCGGCGGTCGCCGACCGCGCGCACCTGGTTGTACGAGGACCGGGTACCCGGGTATCCGTAGCCGCCACCGCCGCTGGGCGGAGTGGCGCCGGCCGCCTGTCCGTCTTCGTACAGATAGCCGAACACATCGTCGTCGCCCTCTGGCGCGTTCGGCGTGTCTTCGCCGTTATTGCCGGGCGTCATTCCCAGGTCACTCCCTCATGTCGCTGACCGGGGGAGCCTACCCGCTCCGGGTGAGGTCAAGGGGTGGCGTTGACCTCATCCGTACCGTCAGCCCGCCCGCCTGTGCTGCTTGGCACGGGACCGCTTCTCCACGTACATCCGCTGGTCAGCGGAGTGCAACACCTCGTCTGCCGACATCCCGCAGTGCGCCCACCCGATGCCGAAACTGGCCCCCACGCGGACCGCCCGGCCGTCCACCCGGATCGGCGGGATGATCGCGTTCCGCAGCCGCACCGCGAGGTCCTGCGCGTCGGCGCGGCCGAGGCCGTCCGCCAGGACGACGAACTCGTCGCCGCCGAGCCTGGCGACCGTGTCCCCGTCGCGGACACCGCAGGTCAGCCGCCTCGCCACTTCGATGAGAACCGCGTCACCCGTGTGGTGCCCGAAGCGGTCGTTGATCGACTTGAAGCCGTCGAGGTCGCAGAAGAGCACGGCCAGGCCCTTGGTGCCGTCGTCCGTGTCCCCGTCCCCCTCGGGCGGCGCGACGGTGTGCACGTGGTGGTCGAAGCCGTCGGCGCCCTGCTGGAGGGCGTGCGCGTTGTTCGAGCCGTAGTCGAAGCTGTGCTGTCCGTCCGCGTCGTACACGCCGTCGTACGCCGCATCCAGCGAGTCCACCGCGCTCGGCTGACCCGCGTGCGGCCGACGACAGAGCCGGGCGCTGAGGCGGGAGCGCAGCTCGGCGGAGTTCGGCAGGCCGGTGAGGGAGTCGTGCGACGCGCGGTGGGCGAGCTGCAGCTCGCGGCGCTTGCGCTCCTCTATGTCCTCGACGTGGGTGAGCAGGAAGCGCGGGCCGTCGGCGGCGTCCGCGACGACGGAGTTGCGCAGGGAGACCCAGACGTACGTCCCGTCGCGGCGCGCCAGGCGCAGCTCGGCCCGGCCGCCCTCGGCGGAGGTCCGCAGGAGCGTGCCGATGTCCTCGGGGTGGACCAGGTCGGAGAAGGAGTAGCGGCGCATCGCGGACGCGGGGCGGCCGAGCAGGCGGCACAGCGCGTCGTTCGTGCGCAGGATCCGCCCGTGCTGGTCGCCGCCCATCTCGGCGATGGCCATGCCCGAAGGCGCGTACTCGAAGGCCTGCCGGAAGGATTCCTCACTGGCCCGCAGCGCCTGCTGCTCGCGCTCCAGGCGGACCAGGGCGCGCTGCATGTTGGCGCGAAGGCGTGCGTTGCTGATCGCGATCGCGGCCTGGAACGCGTACATCTGGAGGGCCTCGCGGCCCCAGGCGCCGGGCCTGCGTCCGTTGCGCGGGCGGTCAACGGAGATCACGCCGAGCAGTTCGCCGCCGGCCGCGCCCGTCGCGTACATCGGGGCGAAGAGGCGGTCGGCGGGGTGCCACTCGTCCTCGAAGCGGGGCTCGGGGCCGTCCGTGTACCACTGCGGGACGTCGTCCTCGTCGAGGACCCAGCCCTCGGTGTACGAGATGAACCTCAGGGCGCCCCAGGCCTCGCCCATGGAGAGCCGCTTCTCCCAGGCGTCACGCGAGCCGACCCGGCCGGTGATGAGGGCCTCGGCGGCGGTGTTGCCCGCGAAGGCGGCGACGACGAGGTCGCCGTCGGGGCGCACGAGATTGACGCACGCCAGTTCATAGCCAAGGCCGTTGACCACGCCGTCGGCGACGGTCTGCAGCGTGTCCGCCAGGCTCCGGGCCGTGTTGAGATCCGCCACCACCTGATGCAGCTGCCGCAGGGTCGCAAGACGGACGTACGGCTCCGACTCGGTCTCCATTGCTCGCTCTCCCCGAGACCTCGACAGCAACTCCAGGATTCGCAGCGCCCTTACTGTTCCCTCAGTACTGAGTAGTACCTGAGTTCCCTCAGTGTCTGATTGCCACCGTCACTGAATCACAGCGAGCAGCTCACCCGGTACACAGGGTCAACAAAATATGGGTCCTGTGACTCAAGTCACAGATGGGAAGCCTTCGTTGGTCCAGTCCACTTGCCCCGGAGCGCGCTCCTGGAGCGTCGTGAAGGCCCCTCGGCCATCGGTCCTAGGCCCGGCCTCGGCCCCCGGCCCGATGTGTCGGCAGGTGGGGCGGGGCTAGCGTCACTCCCGTGGTTCCCGTACAGAAGACATCCCCCCAGAGCACCTTTGAGGCTCTCCCCGCCCCTCCCTCCCCCCGCGCGACGTCCCCCGACGGGCATCCTGTGGGGGTGAGCAACGAACAGTTCCGCGCCGCCATGTCCCGGCTCGCCGCGGGTGTGGTCCTGGTGACCGCCTGCGAGCCGTCCCTCGACGCGGACGACCCGCAGGCACCGGTCGGCGAGGACGTCGGCATGACCGCGACGGCCTTCCTCTCGGTGTCCCTGGACCCCCCTCTCGTGCTGGTCAGCCTGCGTGAGGGCTCCCGGATGGACGACCTGCTCGCCGAGCAGCCGCTGTGGGGCGTCTCGGTGCTCGCCGAGAGCCAGCGGCACATCGCGGGCCGGTTCGCGATGAAGGGCAGGATCAGCGACCGGCTGCTCTTCGCGGACATTCCCTACGTACGGGGAGAGACGTCCGGGGCGCCGTTGGTCGGCGGGGCGCTGGCGACACTGGAGTGCCGGACCGAACAGACGGTGACCGCGGGTGATCACACCCTCGTCATCGGGCGAGTACTTTCGGCTGCTCTGCCGAGCGCCGACGGCGGCCCGCTGACCTACTTCAAGGGGAAGTACCGACAGCTGGGCTGATGGTTTCGGGTTGAACGACATTTGCTGCCGCACCTTTGCCGGCCGAGGGCCACAGCCGGCCGAGGCCGACGAGGGCCACCGAGGGCCGAGGCGGGCCGACGCGGGCCGACGCGGCGGCGGGGGCTCAGCCCCAGCCCTCCCCCGAGCGCCCGCGCTTGGTCTGGCTGCGCTGCTTCTTCTCGCGCAGGCGCCGCTCGTTGATCCCCCGCGGGATCTTCGTGGCGCGGCGGGGCCGTGGCGGCGGCGCGGTGGCCTCGGCGAGCAGTGCGGCGAGGCGGGTGGCCGCCATCTCGCGGTTGCGCCACTGCGAGCGGTGCTCGGAGGCCCGCACGCTGACGACACCGCCGACGAGGCGGCTCGCGAGCCGCTCCAGGGCGCGCTCCTTCCACACCGGAGGCAGCGCTTCCGTGCCGGCCAGGTCGAAGCGCAGCTCCACCTGCGAGTCGCTGGTGTTGACGTGCTGACCGCCCGGCCCGGAGGACCTGGAGAAGCGCCACATGAGCTCGGCCTCGGGCAGGCAGACGGAGCCGCGGATGACATAGGGACCGGACATGAGTCCTATGGTCCCGCGTCCGTCCGGTCCACGTCACCCGTATTAACGGCGCGGCCCGCTTGTGGCGGGAGTGGCGCAAGAGACGAGTAAAGAAAGTAAAAGGACCTGGAACCTCTGGGACCCCGGTCGACGTTCATAGGGGTGACGGTAGCTTCGTCCACAGTACGAAGCCCGTTCGTACGCAACGAGGGAAGGGACTCCCAACAATGGCAGTAAGCCTGTCCAAGGGTGGCAACGTCTCGCTCACCAAGGAGGCTCCGGGCCTGACCGCCGTCACCGTGGGCCTCGGCTGGGACGTCCGTACCACCACTGGCACCGACTTCGACCTGGACGCCTCGGCCATCGCGGTGAACCCGCAGGGCAAGGTCTTCTCGGACCAGCACTTCGTCTTCTTCAACAACAAGGTGACGCCGGACCAGACCATCGAGCACACCGGTGACAACGTCACGGGTGAGGGCGAGGGCGACGACGAGCAGATCAAGGTCAACCTGGCGGGCCTCCCGGCCGACATCGACAAGATCGTCTTCCCGGTCTCGATCTACGACGCCGAGAACCGCTCGCAGAACTTCGGCCAGGTGCGGAACGCCTTCATCCGCATCATCAACCAGGCCGGTGGCACCGAGATCGCCCGCTATGACCTGAGCGAGGACGCCGCCACCGAGACCGCCATGGTCTTCGGCGAGCTGTACCGCAGCGGCGCGGAGTGGAAGTTCCGCGCGGTGGGCCAGGGCTACGCGTCCGGTCTCGTCGGCATCGCGCAGGACTTCGGCGTCAACGTCTGAGGTTCGCAGCTCAGTTAGCAGTTCCCGAGGGCCCCCGGCGGAATCTCCGCCGGGGGCCCTCGCCGTTGCCGTGACGGCTCCGGGGCCGCAGGATCGTGGGCACCACCCACCACTTGAAGGAGTGTGAGGGCCCATGGCGACCGTGGTGCTGGTCGGGACGCTCGACACCAAGGGCGCGGAGTACGCCTGGCTGCGCGAACGGCTCAGGGAGTACGGCAGCGACACCCTGCTCGTCGACACCGGCATACTGCCGCCGCCCGAGACGGCCCCGACCCCGGACGTGCCGGCCGACACCGTGGCCCGCGCCGCCGGGCACGACCTGGCGAAGCTGCGGAGCACGGGCGAGCGGGGCCCGGCCGTGGCCGCGATGGCGGACGGCGCGACCGAGGTGGTGCTCGACCTGCACCGGCGGGGCAAGCTCCACGCGGTGCTCGCCGCCGGGGGCAGCGGTGGCTCCTCGATCGCCGCGCAGGCGATGCGCGCACTGCCGATCGGGGTGCCGAAGATCCTGGTCAGCACGATGGCGGGCGGCGATGTGGCGCCGTACGTCGACAGCAGCGACCTCACCCTGATGTACAGCGTCGTGGACATCTCCGGCATCAACGCGGTCTCCCGGCAGGTCCTGGGCAACGCGGCGGCGGCAGCCGCGGGCATGGCCCGGCGCTTCGAGCGCGACCACGGCGAACCGGCGGGCCAGGGACGCAAGGTGGTCGCCGCGACGATGTTCGGCGTGACGACGCCCGCGATCGACGCGGCCCGCGCCCGCCTGGACGAACTCGGCTACGAGGTGCTCGTCTTCCACGCGACGGGCGCGGGCGGCCGTGCGGTGGAGAAGCTGGCGTCCGACGGCCTCCTGGACGGCGTACTGGACCTGACGACCACCGAGCTCGCCGACGAACTGGTCGGCGGCGTCCTCTCCGCGGGCCCCGAGCGCCTCACCGCCGCGGGCCGCGCGGGCATCCCGCAGGTGGTCGCCCCCGGCGCCCTCGACATGGTCAACTTCGGCCCCGCGGCGACGGTCCCGCCCCGCTTCACCGGCCGCACGCTCCTGGTCCACAACCCCACGGTCACCCTGATGCGGACGACGGCCGACGAGATGGCCGCGCTCGGCGCCACCCTCGGCCACCGCCTCACCGCCGCGCGCGGCCCCGCCGAGTTCTTCTGGCCCCTGCGCGGGATCTCGGCGGTGGACGTGGAGGGAGGCCCCTTCCAGGACACGGCAGCGGACGAGGCCGGGCTGGACGCGCTGCGCACGACGGTGCGGGGCAGCGGCGTACGGCTGCACGAGCTGGACGCGCACATCAACGACCCGCAGTTCGCGGTGGCGATGGCGGACCGCCTGGACGAACTGATCGGCGCACGCGCGCCCAAGCGGACGCAGACACAGACGCCGTGACGCCGTGATGCCGTGATGCCGTGATGCCGTGATGCCGTGACGCACGATTTCACCTGAGGAGAAGCAGATGACACAGATCACCCGCAAGGAAGCACTGGTACGCCTCAACTCCCAGGTGGCGCAGGGAAATCCGGTGATCGGAGCGGGCGCGGGCACCGGCCTCTCCGCCAAGTGCGCCGAGGAGGGCGGCGTCGACCTCCTGATCATCTACAACTCGGGCCGCTACCGCATGGCGGGCCGCGGCTCCCTGGCGGGGCTCCTCCCGTACGGCGACGCGAACGCGATCGTGGTGGACATGGCCAGGGAGGTGCTCCCCGTCGTCAAGGACACCCCGGTCCTCGCCGGGGTCTGCGGCACCGACCCGTTCCGGGACATGGGCCGCTTCCTGGACGAGCTGAAGGGCATGGGCTTCACCGGCGTACAGAACTTCCCGACGGTCGGCCTGTACGACGGCACGTTCCGCACCAACCTCGAAGAGACCGGCATGGGGTTCGGCCTGGAGGTGGACATGATCCGCGAGGCCCACGCCCGCGACCTCCTGACGACCCCCTACGTCTTCGACCCCGACCAGGCGGCCGACATGGCACGGGCGGGCGCCGACGTCCTGGTCCCCCACGTCGGCCTGACGAACAAGGGCGCGATCGGCGCGGGCACCGCCCTGACCCTGGACCAGGCGGCGACGGCGGTCCAGGAGATGCACGACGCGGCCAAGCGCGTGAACCCCGACATCCTGGTCCTGTGCCACGGCGGCCCCATCGCGGGACCGCGGGACGCGGCCCACGTCCTGTCCCGCACCACGGGCATCGTCGGCTTCTTCGGCGCCTCCTCGATCGAACGCCTCCCCACGGAGCGGGCGATCGTGGACCAGACGCGCGCCTTCAAATCCCTGAAGGCGTAAGGCCGAATGTTCCCCAAGGCGTAGGGCCGAATGCGGCTAGCCTGCGCCGCATGATCCTCGAAACCCTCACCTCCGCGGAGGAGGGCGCGCTCCCGGGCGAGCTGCTGACCGAGCTCACCGCCCTGTACGCGTCCAACCACGTCTTCCACGCCCTGTCCGGGGACTTCCCCGACCCCCACGACATCCGCCCCGAACAGGTCGCCGCCGAGCTCGCGGACGATCTGGCCGATCCGCGGGCGCGGGTGCTCGTCGCCCGCTCCGAGGGCCGGGTCGTCGGGATCGGCATCACGCTGGACCAGCACCCCGACCCCGCGGACCCGGACCCGTGGATCGGGCTGCTCATGGTCGATGCCGGTCAGCAACGCAAGGGGTACGGGCGGGAGTTCGCAGCCCGGATCGAGGAGCACTTCCGCCAGGAGGGACGCGACGCGGTGCGCCTCGCGGTCCTGGACGGGAACGACACCGCGCTCGCCTTCTGGAGCGGGCTCGGCTACGAGGTCATCGACCACCGGCGCGACATCGACGCGGGCCGCCCCTGCGCGGTGCTGCGCAAGCCGTTGGTGTGACCCGCCGCCTTACGGGCGCTTCGGCTTCCCGTCCCCGTACAGCCACGGGCCCCAGATCGCGCGCACCTTCTTGCGGGCCGCCTCGCCGCCCGCGTGCTTCTCCACGTACCGCGTGAAGTCCTCGGTGTCCGCGTTGCGGTGACGGTAGGTCTTCGTCCAGCCCTGCACGATGTCGTAGAAGGTGTCGTCGCCCACCGCCTGACGGATCTTGTGGACGACCATGCCGCCCCGCTCGTACACCGGGCTGTCCGAGATCTGACCGGCGGACGGCGGCTTCGCGGGCGGGAACTCCCAGATGGCGTCGTTGTCCTCTTTGTCCTCGTAGTAGTCGTCCGCGTAGACGTTGTCGAAGGTCTCCTGCACGCTGTCGCCGCCGTGGTCCTCCTCCCAGAGCCACTCTGCGTACGTCGCGAAGCCCTCGTTGAGCCACATGTCCCGCCAGGACTCGGGCGTCACGGAGTTGCCGAACCACTGGTGGGCCAGTTCGTGGACGACGAGCCCGGTGCCGGGGGCGCCGGGGAAGGTGGGGCGGGTCTGCGTCTCCAGGGCGTAGCCCGCGTCCCCCTCGTGGGCGACGATCGCGCCGGTCGACGAGAAGGGGTAGGGGCCGAAGTTGAGCTCCTGCCACTCCATGATCTCGGGGATCTTGCCGAGCGCCTTCGCGCTGTCCTTGGCCTCGGAGGGCTCGACCGCCGTGAGCACCGGGATGCCGGACTTCGTCGTCGACTTCTTCACCTCGAACCGCCCGATCGCCACCGTCGCGAGATAGCTCGCCATCGGCTCCGCGCTGTGCCAGGCGAAGGTGGTGCGCCCGTTCTTGGTCGACTCGCGGGTCAACTCACCGTTGGAGATGGCCTTCAGGCCCTTGGGGACGGTGATCCGTATGTCGTACGAGGCCTTGTCCGAGGGGTGGTTGTCGGCGGGGAACCACGCCATCGAGCCCGTCGGTTCGCCGAGCGCGAGGGCCCCGTCCTCGGTGCGCAGCCAGCCCTCCTCGGAGTCGTCCGGGTCGGTGATGGTCTCCGGGCTGCCGGAGTAGCGCACGACCGTGCGGAACGTCTCGCCCTTGTCGAGGTCGTCCGGCGGACGGATCGTCAGCTCCTGCCCGTCGCGGTGGAAGGAGGCGTCCTTCCCCTCGACGGTCACGCCCTTCACGTCCATGCCCTTGAAGTCGAGGTTGAAGGCGCTGAGGTCCTGCGTGGCGCGGGCCGTGACCTCGGCCGTGGCGGTGAGGTGGCGCGCGTCGGGGTCGTACCCGAGGGTCAGGTCGTAGTGCGCGACGTCGTAGCCGCCGTTGCCCAGCTTGGGGAAGTACGGGTCGCGCACGCCGTCGGCCCCGGGCGTGCCGTGCACTCCGGAGCCGCTGCAGGCGGTGAGGGCGAGGGCGGTGAGGGCGGCGGCGGATGCGCCGCGCAGCGCCGTGGATCGTGGGTGCACGCCCGTGATCTTATGCGGCAAATGTTCGGTGTGCCTCCGTCGGGTTCACCGGGTCAGCGGGTCAGCGGGCCAGCGGGCCAGCGGGTCAGCGGCGGCGCGTCCCGGCAGGGCGGGCCAGTAGTGGTCGGTGAACAGCCGGGCGACCAGCTCACCACGGCTGGAGACGCGGGCCTTGCCGAAGACGGTCTTGAGGTGGTCGCGGACCGTGTGCTGGGAGATGAACAGCGTCGCGGCGATCTCGGCGGTGGTCATCCCGCGCGCGACGAGCTGGGTGACCTGGAGCTCCCGCGAGGTCAGGCCGTAGGCGTCGGCGACCAGGACCGCCAGGTCGGCGGGGGTCGCCGGCTCGATGACGAGGGCCACCGGGCCCGGCAGGCCGCCGGGCCCCGTGAGGCACGAGGCGTGGCAGACGAGCCAGCGGCCCTCGGCCGTCCGGATGCGCACACGGGTGTTGCCATGGTGGTCTCGGCCTTCGGCGACGGCCCGCGCCTGGAAGGCCGTGCCGACCACCCAGATGGGCAGCTTCAGCCCGAGCCGGGTGGGGAAGGACGGCCCGTCCGGCAGCAGCGCGAGGTGCTCCCGCGCCTCCTCGTTGACCGACACGGCCTCGCCGGACACGTCGAAGAGGATCAGGCCGGGGGCGGGCGAGTCGGTGCGGGGCGGGGACTCGGGCGGCAGGGCGAACGCGCGAAGGCGCGCTGCCAGCGGGCCCGACAGGTCGGCGAGCAGCTCGATCTCGTCCGGGCGGAACGCGTCGGTGGTGCGGAACAGGCTCACCAGGCCCCATGGGCGACCGCCGATCCGCAGTACGGCGCGCAGCTCGTCGTGCACCCCCTGGCCGAGCAGGAGGCGCCGGAAGCGGGCGCTGCGGGCGGGCAGACCGCCGGTGGCGGCCCGCAGCCCGGCGGCCGGCACGGGCGCGCGGGCCAGCTCGCGGAACGGCACGACGTTCTCCTCCAGGAGCTCGCTCTCCCAGTACGCGTAACAGCCCTCGCCCGAGCCGACGTTCTCCACCAGCATCGGCGCCGTGATCAGTCCGGTCTCCGGGTCGGCGGCCGTCCACACGGCGGAGTGGAACGGCACCCAGCGCCGGAGAACTGCCGAGGTCCGGCTGAACAACTCGCCCGCGTCCGCGGCCCGTTCCGCGGCCGAGAGCACCGCCCCGCGTGGTTCGCCCATGCGCATCCCCTCCACCGGCCAGCCTGCCCTGCCCCTCGCACGGAACCAACCCCCCACTTGAGGGAGTCGCCCCAACAAGCCGCCCCTCCACGGGGGATGGGGCTGCGCTCCGCTGTTCGCGAAGGTCGACGGCAGACACGACCACCGGCACCGGAGAAGGAGCAGCACATGGACATCGCGATCGTCGGAGGGGGCGCGGCAGCGGTCGGCCTGCTGGACGCGCTGGCCACGGAGGGCGCACGGTCCGCGGAGCGCGACAGCGGCACCGTCACGGTCTTCGAGCCGTCGCCGCGGCTGTGGCGGGGGCGGCCGTACGGACCGGACCTCGATTCGGTGCTGGTGAACGCGCCGCCCGCCATCATGTCGATCCGGCACGGCGACTTCGGCCACTACGCGGCCTGGCTGGGCGAACGGGGCGCCGCCCACCTGGACGAGCTCCTGGGCCTGCCGCTGGTCCCACGGGCGCTCTACGGCGAGTACCTGGCACACACCGCCGAGAAGGCCATGGCAGCCCTGGGCGAGCAGGGCCGGCCCGTACGCGTCGTGGCCGCACGCGTGACCGGGGTCGCCCGCTCCGGGGCACGCCTCGTGCTGCGTACGCGTGACGCGCGGGAACACGGGGCGCAGCAGGACGAAACACGCAACCACGAGGCACGACAGCACGAGCCGCGGGAGCACGAGGTCACCCATGTGGCACTGTGCGTGGGCGGCGGCACACCCCCTGACCTGTACGGCCTCACCGGCGCCCCGGGCTTCACGGCCGACCCCTACCCACTCGCCGACACACTCGCCCACGTCCCGGCCGAAGGCGACGTGGCGATCATCGGCAGCGGTCTGACCGCCGTGGACGCCGTCGTGTCACTCGCGGCGCGCGGGCACACGGGACGGATCACGCTCCTCTCGCGCGGTGGCGTGCTGCCGCACGTCTGGCAGCGTCCGGACGAGAGGCGCCCCCTGCACGTGACGGCCGAGCGCGTGGCGGAGCTGCACGAGAGGCGGGGACAGGTCACGCTGGACGACCTCGCCGGGCTGCTGCGCGCGGAACTGGCCTCCTGCGGGGAGGACTTCGACGAACTCACGGCAGAACTCGCCGCCACCGGGACCGAGGACCCCGCCACGCGTCTGCGTCGGCAGCTCGCCGCCGTCGACGACCCCCGGACCGGCCGCCGGGTGCTGCAGCAAGCGGCGCACACCGTCGGCCCGTACGCATGGCGGCTGCTGCCCGCATCCGACCGCGCGTGGCTGCGCCGCCACCTGCGCACGGCCACCGGCGTGGCATCGCCCATGGTCCCGACGAACGCGGCCGTCCTGCTGCGGCTCCTCGATTCGGGCCAACTCTCCGTGGCGCGCGGGCTCCGGGCGATCGAGCCGGTGGGCGGACGGTTCCGGATACGGGACGACGACGGCGAACGCACCGCAGACATCGTCCTCAACGCCGTGAACCCGCCGCCGCAGGCGGTCCCGGCGGCTGCCGGGCACCTGGTCCGGTCCCTGGTGGACACCGGACTGACCACGCTCCACCCGGACGGCGGGCTGATACCCGCCGACCCGCGCGTGCACGTGGTCGGAGACCTGACCGGCGGCGGCTCGTTCATCACCTCGAGCGTCCCCGGCATCGCGGCCCAGGCATCCCGCGCCGCCCGAGCACTCCTCGTGCAGGGGCGCAGCGCCTACGTGCAGGGGCGCAGCACCTAGAGGACGGCGATGCCCAACGGCCGCTCCCCCGCCGGGAGGCGACGCGTGTCGCCGCTGTCCACGTCGACGACGGTGATCCCGTTCCAGAATCCGTCGCGGGTGAAGCCGCCGGTGACGTAGGCGGTGCGGCCGTCGTCGGAGACGGCGACGTCCTCGTGCGGCCCTTCGAGCGGGAAGACCTTCTCCTTGCCGTCCTTGGTCCGCATGGTCAGCGAGGGCCCCTCGTCCGACGAGGGGTCGATGGGCCCCGTGCCGACCGCGAACAGCGTGCCGTCCTTCGTGATCTGCGCGCCGTGCTGGTGGGTGTTGGCCGTCATCGGCTCGATGTCGGACTCACCGGTGCGCGGATCGAGCACGACGAGCTTCTCGCCCTCGAAGGGCAGGAGGAGCTTGCCGTCCGAAGGGCGTACGGCGGCGTAGTGCGGCTTGAGCCAGGAGCCGAGGCCGCCTTCGGTCCCGTAGGGGGCGACCTCGATGCGGCGGGGCTTCAGCGAGTCGGCGCGTACGACCGTGACGTCGAAGGAGTCGTGGTTGGTCGCGTAGACCTCGCCGCCGTCCTTCGACACGTCCACGTCGAAGGGCCGCCGCCCCACCGCAACGGTGTCGGTGACCTCGCGCTCGCCGGTGTCGATGACCTCCAACGTCCCCTTGCCGTCGGGGACGTTGACGCCCACGTAGACGTGCTCGCCGTCCGGGGCGAGGGCGATGCCCATGCCGCCGCCGCGGTACTCACCGGTCGTGACGGGGCCGCTGTCGGTCTCGTAGGGGATGCGGTCGACGCGTTCACGGGTCGCGGTGTCGACGACGGCCACCGCGTCGGCGGTGGCGACCCAGGCGCGGCCGTCGTCCCCCACGGTGATCCCGTAGGGGGCGGTGCCGACCTTCACGGAGTCGATGGGGCCGCGCTCGGGGTCGACGAACGTGACGGTGTCCGAGCCGAAGTCGGCCACCAGGAGGGTGCCTTCGGGGGTGCGGTGCTCAGCCGGGAGGGTGGATGTGGCGGCGGCGGGCTCGGACCTTTCCGGTCCTTCGCCGCCGGTGGCGCAGCCCGCGAGGACGGCGGCTCCCAGGAGAGCGGCGCCTGTGACGGCAACCCGCCGGGGAGGCTTCACGAGGCGCTCCTCAACAGCGCGGCGATCTCCGCGAATCCGCGGCGCTCCGCGTGCGCGAGGGGCGTGGCGCCGTCCCGGTCCGCGAGGCCGGGCGTCGCGCCCGCGGCGAGCAGCAGCTCCACGATCTCCTGGTGCGCACGGCCGCCGTCGCCGAGGATCACGGCTTCGAGCAGGGCGGTCCAGCCCAGGTCGTTGACGTGGTCGACGTCGGTGTCGGTGACGCGCAGGACTTCCCGTACGTACGCGACGTGCCCGCGCTCCGATGCCGGGATCACGGAGATCCCGCCGAACCGGTTGCGCAGCTTCAGGTCGGGCCCCGCGGGAAGCAGGACGTGCAGCATGGTGACGCTGCCCGTCACGCCGGTGACCAGCCAGGGGCTGTCGGCGCGGTGGTCCTGCGCGTCGACGTCGGCGCCGGCGGCCACCAGGACGCGGGCGGCCTCGACATGGTCGCCGAGGGCGGCGAGCAGCAGGGGCGTGCGCAGCTCGGAGTCGCGGGCCTCGACGCGGGCTCCCGCGTCGAGGGCGGCCCTCACCTCGACGGCGTTCCCGGCCCGTGCGGCGTCGAGCAGCCGCTGGTCGTCAGCGGTCCTTGTCATGATCGTTCTCCTCGTCGTCGTACGGACCGGGAACAGCTTCAGCATGATGAGATCCGGCGGCTCGGGCGGCTCGGGCGGCTCCGACGGCTCCGACGGCCGGGGCGCCGAGTTGCCCGGCGCCCCACCTGCCCCACCTGCCCTACCCGCCCCACCCGCTCCAGCAGCTCTCGTGGCTCTCGCGGCTCTCGCAGCTCTCGCGGCTTCAGCGGCCGAGCGCCGCGACGCCGGCCTTCGCGAACTTCTCGTCCAGGTCGCCGGACGGGGCGCCCGCGACACCGATACCCGCGATGGGCGCGCCCTTGGCGGTCACCGGCGCACCGCCCGCGAGGAACAGGGTGCCGGGGATGTCCTTCAGGTTCGGGGTCTTCTCCAGGTTCTTGGCCAGCTCGGAGGTGGGCGCGTTCCAGGAGACGGCGGTGTACGCCTTCTTCTCGGCGGACTCGTAGGACTGCGGGCCCGCGCCGTCGCCGCGCAGCGTGACGACCGTGTTGCCGTTGCGGTCGACCACGGCGACCGTGACGCGCTGGTTCTCCTTCTCGGCGGCGTCGAGGGTGGCCTGGGCGGCCTTGGTCGCGGCGTCGATGTTCAGGTGCGTCGACTGCGTGAGGTTCTTGTTGCCCGCGTCGGCGGATACGGCGGCCTTGGGGGCGGCGGCCGGGGACTCGGCGCTCGCGGAGACGGCACCGAAGGTACCGGCGCCGAGGACGGCGGCGGTCGCGGCGACGGTCAGGACACGGCTGCGGCGGGAGATCTTCTTCATCGGGGGCTCCTGGGGTGAAGGCGGGGATCGGGCGGTTGTTCGCTCTGTCACCAATCCTCCGGCCGCATCCAGGGCCCACCCCTCGACGTACCGGCTGGGACCCGCGCGCGACTCGGCCGACACCAGGGTCAACCGATCGGTTGACCCCCTTGTGGCCCCACCGGGTCACAATGAGGGTGTTTGCCCAGTTCAGCGACCACGCTCGACCGGCAGCACGAGACAGCGCGCAGTACGAGACAACACGCAGCACGAGGCAGTACGAGAGGGAGGTGCCCCACAGTGGAACAACGCACGGCGGTCTCCGGCCCCCGCACACCGGACCCCGACGCCCGCTGGCTCGCGGCCGTCATGCACGCGACGTTCTACCTGCTCCTCGCCACCTCGCTGGCCCGCTTCCTGCTGCGCCACCCCGGCGGCGCGCGCGTCCCGTGGATCATCGCGCTCTCCGCGGTCCTCGCCGTCCTCTACGCCCTGCCCCACCTGACCGGCGCTCTCCGTGGCAAGCGCGCCACGCCCTACACCCTGGGTCCGGTGTCCGGCGTGCGCCCCACCCCCCGCCGCGTGGCCTGGCTCGCCCTCGTCGTCGGGGTCTGGCTGGTCCTGATCGTCCTCGCGCCGAGCTTCGGGTGGTGCGCGGTGCCGCTCTTCTTCACCGGGCTTCGTACGCTGCCGTCGCGCGCGGCTCTGGCCCTGGTGGCTGTCCTGACCGCCTGCGTCATCGCGTCACAGCTGCGGCTCGCGGGCCGCTACGACCCGGACCTGATCCTCGGCCCGCCCGCCGTCTCGGCGATCGCGACGGCGGTCTTCGCCTACATGCAGCGCCAGGCGGCCCGCCAGCGCGACCTGATCGACGACCTCATCCGCACCCGCCGCGAACTGGCCGCCACCGAGCGCCGCGAAGGCACCCTGGCCGAACGCCAGCGCATCTCCATGGAGATCCACGACACCCTCGCCCAGGGCCTGTCCAGCCAGCAGATGCTGCTCCAGGCCGCCGACCGTGTGTGGGACACGGACCCGGCCAAGGCCCGCACCCATGTCCGTACCGCCGAGTCGATCACCGAACGCGGCCTGACCGAGGCCCGCCGCTTCGTGCACGACCTGGCGCCCGCCGACCTCGCCGACGGCGGCGGCCTCGACGAGGCGCTGCGGACGCTGGCCGCGCGGACCGCGCAGGACGCGGGCCTGACCATCCACTTCCACTCCGAGGGCACGCCCGCCCCGCTCCCCGACCGGACGCAGTCGGCGCTCGTGCGCATCGCACAGGGGGCCCTGGCCAACGTGACGGAGCACGCCGGCGCGACGACTGCGGCGCTGACGCTCACGCACCTGGACGACCAGGTGGTCCTCGACGTCGCGGACGACGGCCGCGGCTTCACGCCCACCACGCAGCCGCCCGCGTCGGACCGGCGGGGGCACGGCCTGCCCGCGATCCGCGCCCGTGCGCGGCAGCTCGGCGGCACACTGACGATCGAGTCGGCACCGGGCGAGGGCACGGTCCTCTCGGTCGCGATCCCCCTCTCCCCCCAAAGGAGCACCTGATGTCAGAGCCCCCGGTCCGCCTCTTGGTCTGCGACGACCACATCGTCGTACGCGCCGGACTGCTCGCCCTGCTGGGCAGCGCGCCGGACATCGAGGTGGTCGGGGAGGCGGGCACGGGCGAGGAGGCGATCGCGCTCGCCGCGAAGCTGGCACCGGACGTGGTCCTGATGGACCTGCAACTGGGCGAGGGAATGGACGGCGTAGAAGCAACACGCCACATCACGTCGTCCGCCACCCCGACTCCCACACCTCACGTCCTGGTCCTGACGACGTACGACACGGACGCCGACATCACCCGCGCCATCGAGGCGGGGGCGACGGGCTACCTCCTGAAGGCCGAACGCCCCGAGGAGCTCTTCGCCGCGATCCACGCCGCCGCGCAGGGCCGCACCACGCTCTCCCCGCCGGTCGCGTCCCGCGTGATGGCCCGCATGCGCAAGCCGCTGCCCACGCTCACCGACCGCGAGCTGGACATCCTCGCGCAGCTCTCCCACGGGCTGGGCAACCGCGACATCGCCCGCGCGCTGTTCATCAGCGAGGCCACGGTGAAAACCCACCTGGGCCGCATCTACGACAAGCTCGGCGTCGACACGAGGGCGGGCGCGGTGGCCGTGGCCAAGGAACAACGCCTACTGCCCTGAGCAGCACTGTCCGGAGCCCCCCTCTCCGGGGCCATGACACCATCACTCACGTGCTCGACATCGGCTACGCCCTCTCCCACCGCTTTCCCGACCCCCCGCAGCTCGACTACCGCCGTGCGGACGTCCACGCGCTGCGGCACGACCTGTTCTGCGGGGACGTGTATCTCGCGGACACGAAGGCGGACCGGGAGCTGTCCACAGCCTGGGGATGGGTTCCCGTCCTCGACTTCGCGTGGGCGCTGTGCGACATCGTCGAGCAGGTGGACCAGGATCCGCGCGGCAGCCGCGCCTCCCGCCCCCAGTACGCGGAGCTCGACTTCACGGAGTCGAGCGACCGCATGCTGTTCACCCGGCGCTTCGGCTGGGTGGACATCGAAGCGGACTGGATGCGGGACGACGAGCCCCCTCTGACCTTCTCCCACTCCGAACTCCGCCGCGAGGCAAGGGACTTCCTCCAAGACCTCCTGGCAGACCTGACGGACCTCCACGAGCCCCTAGCAGAAAACCCCACAATCTGGACCCTCCAGTCCCGCTTCCCCCGGGCGTAGGCGCCCACCGGCCCAGTCCCCCCGCACCCTCACACCCCGAACAAGCCTCTCCCACCCACCCACCCGTTTGCCCCGCGGTGGCATCGGGGGTGAGCGAGCAGCATGGGCAAGCAGGGACGGGCGGGAAGCCACGCCCAAGCAGGGCGGGCGGGAAGCCACCGCGCAATCAGGGGCGGGTGGGCGGCGGCACGCGCAATCAGGGGCGGGTGGGGAGCCACGCCCAGGCAAGAGCGGGCGGGGCAGGCGCAAGCAGGTGGGGGTGGGGAGCCACGCGCAAACAGGGGCGGGTGGGGAGCCACGCCCAGGCAAGAGCGGGCGGGGCACGCGCAAGCAGAAGCGGGCAGGGAGCCACACCCAGGCAAGAGCAGGCGGGGCAAGCGCAAGCAGAAGCGGGCAGGGAGCCACGCCCAGGCAAGAGCGGGCGGGGCAGGCGCAAGCAGGTGAGGGTGGGGAGCATGTTGCGGGCGGACTGGGGAGCAAGTCGCCGGGCTGGGCGGCATCGCAGCTGCCTGCGTCGGTTGCGACGTGCCCCAGCCGGACAGGGAACAGCCCCCGCGGACCGCAGTCGGCAGCGCACCTGAGGGGACGTGCCGGTATTTCCGCCCGGAGCACGGTTCCCGTCACTCCCCAGCCGAAGCACCAAGACGGCCACCGGACGATGGCGAGGACGGACATACCGGCGCGGCCCCGCCCCCACAGACAGACCAGCCCCGCAGCACACCCCACACACCGGCACCCGGCAGCACACCCCGCCCCCGAGCCGCCCCCTCACCGCACCGCACCCCGCCAAAGCCAGACGCCAGTCCACCCACCCGCACGCCCGCCAAAGCCGGACGCTAGTCCACCCCCACCCCCGCCAAAGCCGGACGCTAGTCCACCCGCACGCCCACCTGCGCAGCAAACGCCGGCGCCAAATCCATCAGCTGCCCAGCACTGATCACCGCCCCCGCCAAGCAGTCGATCCCCCGCAGAATGTCCACCTCCGCGGTCTCCCTCAGGTCGACGTCCTTCATCCGGACCCCGCTGAAGTCCACCCCCTTCAGCACGCAGCCCACGAACTCGACCCGCTCCAGCACCGCCTGCCCGAAGTCCGGCTCCACCAGCACGCACCCCTCGAAGACGACGTCCTTCAACCGCGCCTTCCGCAGGTTCAGATAGTCGATCTTCCCGCCCCGCACGACGACCCGCTCCAGCACGCTCCCGTGCAGCTGAACACCCCCCAGCCGCGCGTCCACCACCTCCACGTCCCGCAGCGAAGCCTCCACCAGCTCCGTGCCGACCCCCCGCAGCTCCGTCAGCACGGAGTCCACGAACCGCGCCCTGCTCAGCCGCGTCTCCGTCACCCCGCACCCCGTCACCGCACAGTCCAGGAACAGCGCTCCCCCGCCGTCCTGCCCGGCGAAATCGAGGTCCCGGAACTCCACCCCGTCGTAATCCCCGTCGGGCTCCAGCTCACCCCCGCCGAGCCCCAACTCCCCGAACTCCCGCAGCACGGGCAACCGCACCTCAGGCCGCCGAGCCCTCTTCACCCCTGCCCTCGCCGCTCCCGCATCCCTCTGTCCAAAACCCATACGCCCATCGTGCACCCACCCACTGACAACGCCTCCGCCCCGCCCCGCCCCACCCCCCGATGTCACATCCAGGGCACCCCCACCCGTCGTACGGAGTGAACGCACCGGTCCACCCACCCACGACAGGAGCCCACCCCATGACCAGCAACGGAACGAACCCCACCCACCTCACCGTCATCGGCGGCGGCTTCGCCGGCCTCACCGCGGCCATCAGCGCCGCCGAAGCAGGCGCCCGGGTCACCATCCACGAGGCCCACCACACCCTCGGCGGCCGAGCCCGCACCGCCGAAGGCGCGTACCGCACGAACGAAGGACCGCACGCCCTCTACAACGGAGGCCCGCACTGGACCTGGCTCAAGCAGCGCGACCTCATCGGCCCCCTCGCCCCCCTCCCGGCCATCGAAGGCACCCGCCTGCGCCTCCACCATCAGGGCAGGCTCCGCCGCACCCCACCCCTCGCAATGCTGAAGCTCCTGCGCCGCAAGCCCGAACAGGCGCCGGTGGACGTGGACTTCATGACCTGGGCCACCGCCGAGGTCGGCGAGGAAGGCGCACGCGCCGCCGCGCACTACATCGCCGTGGCGACGTTCCACCACGACCCCGGCTCCCTCTCCGCCAGGTTCGTGCACGAACGCCTGCGCCGCGCCACGAAACTGCCCCCGGAGGCGCACTACCCGCGCGGCGGCTGGGGCTCGGTCATCGACCGCATGGCAACCCTCGCCTGGAACCTGGGCGTACGCGTGGAGACACTGTCCCGCGTCGACACCCTCGCCCCACTCCCCACCCCCGCCCCCGGCCTCGGCCCCGCCCCCGGCCCAGTCATCGTCGCCACCTCCCTCCCCGCGGCCCGCCACCTCCTCCAGGACGACAGCCTCCAGTGGACCGGCGCCCGCACCGCCCTGGTCGACCTGGCGCTCAACTCCCGCAAGGGCGACCCCTTCGCCATCGCCGACCTGGACGGCACCGGCTGGATCGAACGGTTCACCTCCCAGGACCGCACGCTCGCCCCCGCCGGTCAGGACCTCGTCCAGGGGCAGATCCCGCTCTCCCCCGCGGAGTCAAAGGCGGACGGCGTGGCCCGCGCCGACCACCTGCTCGACCTCGGCTTCCCCGACTGGCGCGACCGCCTGCTCTGGCGCCGCGACTCCGTGTCCAACGGCCGCACCGGCGCGGTGGACCTGCCCGGCACCACATGGCGCGACCGCCCCGCGATCGACCGCGGCAACGGCGTCTACCTGGCCGGCGACCAGGTCGCGGCACCCGGCCTGCTCTCCGAGGTCTCCTTCAACAGCGCCCTGGAGGCGGTGACACTCGCCCTGACCTCCACGCGGCTCGACCTCCGCACGGCTTGACCTCCGCACGGCTTGACCTCAAGTCCGCTTGAGGTACGAGGGTGGCGACGACAACGAAAGAACGCCCCGCCCCCACCCCGACGCCCCAAGGAGCACCCCCATGCACGCCATCCGCCTGCACACCTTCGGCCCGGCAGAGCACCTCACGTACGAAGAGACCGCGGATCCCACACCGGCCCCCGGCCAGGTCCGCATCGCGGTGACCGCAGCCGGCGTGCACCTCCTGGACACCGCGATCCGCGCCGGAATCAAGGGCCCGCTCCCCGCGCTCCCCGCGCTCCCCGAACTGCCCACGATCCCGGGCCGCGAGGTCGCCGGCACCGTCGAATCGCTCGGCGAGGGAGTCGACGGCAGCTGGCTCGGCAAGCGCGTGGTCGCCCACATCGGCTTCGCCCCCGGCGGCTACGCCGAGCTGGCCGTCACGGAAGCCGCCCGCCTGCACGAGATCCCCGAAAACCTGGACGACGCCCAGGCCGTGGCCCTGATCGGCACGGGCCGTACGACGATGGGAATCCTCCAGTTCACCGAGCTGACCCCGGACTCCGTGGCCGTCGTCCCGGCCGCGGCGGGCGGCATCGGCACGCTCCTGGTCCAGTACGCCAAGCACGCGGGCGCCACGGTCATCGGCCTGGCGGGCGGCCCGGAGAAGACGGACCGGGTCAGCGCGAACGGCGCGGACCTCGCCGTCGACTACCGCGACCACAAGAACCCGGACTGGCCGGACGACGTCCGCGCGTACCTGACGAAGCTCGGCGTCCCCGGCGCGACCGTCGTCTTCGACGGAGTGGGCGGCGCACCGGGCCTGGCCGCCGTGGACCTCCTGGCCCCCGGAGGCGAGCACCTCGTCTTCGGCTGGTCGGGCAAGGGCCCCCACGACGGCGAACCCCTGACCTTCACCGACGAACAGCTGGCGACCCGCGGCATCACCCAGACCGGCGTGCTCGGCCCGGCGATGATGCAAAAGGCGGGCGGCGACAACCCGATCCGCACCCTGGAGCTGGCGGCGTTCGCCGAAGCGGCGAAGGGCCATTTCACCCCGGCGGTACAGCGCTACCCCCTGGCCCAGGCGGCAGCAGCCCACACCGACCTGGAGAACCGCCGCACCACCGGCAAGGTGGTCCTGATCCCCTGATCAGCTGATCCCTTGATCCCTTGATCCCTTGATCAGGGGATCCCCTGATCAAGCCCCCCCAGAAAGACCAAGCCTCTACCCGACCGCAGCCCCAAGCCCGGCCAACGCCCGGTCCGTCAGCCGGTACACGGTCCACTCGTCCTGCGGCAGCGCACCCAGCGACCGGTAAAAGTTGATCGACGGCTCGTTCCAGTCGAGCACGGACCACTCCAGCCGCTCATAACCCCGCTCCACACAGATCCGCGCGAGCTCCCTCAGCAGCGCCTTGCCGTGGCCGCCGCCGCGCGCCTCGGGACGTACGTACAGGTCCTCCAGGTAGATCCCGTGCACCCCGCGCCACGTGGAGAAGTTCAGGAACCACAGCGAGAACCCGACCGCCTCCCCCGAAGCGTCGTCCTGCGCGATGTGCGCGAACGCTGCGGGCCGCTCCCCGAAGAGCGCCTCGCGCAACTGCTCCTCGGTGGCCCTGACCTCGTCGAGGGCCTTCTCGTACTCCGCGAGGTCGCGGACCATGGCGTGGATGACGGGAACGTCGGCAGGCGTGGCGCTACGAATCATGGCCGCAGACTACGACGCCCTCACCGCACCCCCGACGCCCCGGAGGCACCGGAGGCACCGGGCATCCCCAGCAGCAGCCGCGCGACCTCCAGATCCTCCTCGTCCAGCGAGCGCCCGTCCTCGATCTCCCACAGCGCGTTCTGCAGCACCCGCCCCAGCGTCCACGCCCGCGCCCGCCCCCGGTCGAGCCCGAGCACCTCGGTCATCGCGTCGAACCGCCACAGCACGTCCCCCGCGTCGACGCGATTGTTGAGCGCGGGCCAGAGGTCGAACCCGGGGTCACCGGCCAGCGGCTTCGGGTCGATGGCCAGCCACGGTTCGCGCTCGGCGGCCAAGACGTTCTCGAAGTGCAGGTCCCAGTGCAGCAGCCGGTCACCGGGCTCCCCCAGGACCTCGCGCACCGCGCCCCCGCACCGCTCCACCAGCGCGCGCTCGGCCGGATCGGGGATCGCCTTCAGCGCGTCCGGCAGATCGTCGAGCATCTCCCCCGCGATGTCCCCCAGCCGCCGCATCCCCGCGGGCGCGGGCACCGCGGTGAGCCGCGCGAGGAGCTCGGCGATGACGAGCACCGCCTTCCGCGTGTCCGCCATCGTCGACAACATCCGCCCCGAGTCGAGGCGTTCGAGCAGCATCGTGCCCGTGCCCTCGTCGTGGTCCAGGAGCCGCACCGCCCCGTCGCCGTCCCACACCCGCAGCCCGACGGGCTCCCCCTCGGTCTCCTCGTCGAGCAGCTGGAACTTGACCGCGGCGGGGGTGCCGTCCCGCCGCACCACGGGCAGCACGAGCGCGGCCATGCCGTGCATCGAGGGACCGTCGACCGTCAGCTCCCACCGCCCGACGAACTCCGCCACGCGCGCGGGCAGCGCCGCGATGAAAGCCCGCCCCGGCTCACCCGCGTACGCGTACTGCGACTCGATCAGCCCGTCCGGAATGCGAATGTCGATCACGCCCGCGACGCTACCGGCGTGGGTGAATCGCCGCATGGGGATTATGCGGGCCACCCGGGTCACCAGGGCCACGAAGGCGGCGAGAGGCGCGCGGACCGCGACCCACGCCGTCCTCGCCTACGTCCGCAGCGCTCCGGGCACCTACATCTGGCTCGCGATCCTCTTCGTCACCACGGTAGCGGTGCACCACATGTCACCGGAGTTCGAGAAGGACTTCCTGCGGCAGCGCTCCACGAACATCAACGAACTGTCGCAGCACCCCGTCCGCGTCCTGATCTCCAGCGCACTCTGGATCGACGGCGGCACCTGGCTCTCGTACGCCGTGCTCTACACCGTCTTCCACGCCACCGCCGAACGCCGGCTCGGCACCGCGCGCTGGCTCGCGGTGGTCGCGGGCGCGCACATCATCGCCACGCTCATCAGCGAAGGCGTACTCGCGCTCGCCATCCACCACGGCGCCGCGCCGCCGTCCTCGGTCAACACCCTGGACGTGGGCGTCAGTTACGCCCTCGCGGGCGTGGTCGCGGTCCTCACCTACTGGGTGCCCACGCCCTGGAGGTACGCGTACCTCCTCGTCGTCCTCGCCGTGTACGGCACTCCGCTGATCACCGGCAGGACCTTCACCGACCTGGGCCACTTCACGTCGGTCCTGATCGGCCTCGCCTGCTTCCCGCTGACCCAGAGCGCCGTACGCCCGCCACCGAAGAAGTGGGGACCCCGGAGGATCAGGAAATCCCGGAACCCTTGAGTTCCTTGGCGAACGCGTCCTGGTCGAACAGCGCGTCGCTGTGCACCTTGTTGCCGTCGATCAGCACGGTCGGCGTGCCCTGCATGCCGTCGTCGGTGAAGGCCTGCATCGCCTCACCGACCCACTTCTTGTACGTCCCCTTCCGCACCGCCCTGTCGAACTCGGCACCCCGAAGACCGTCCACCTTGTCGGCGATCTTCAGCAGGAAGGCGGGCGTGTAGGCGTCATCGGTCTCGACCTCGGCCTGGTTGGCGAAGACCGCCGCGTGGAACTGCGGGAACTTGCCCGCCTCCACCGAAGCCCGCAGCGCGTTCGCAGCGTTCACCGAGCCGCTGCCGCCGAGGTTCTTGTCGAGGAACGAGGCGAGCGTGTACTCGACCTTCACCTTGCCCTCGGCCACCGGCTTCACCAGCGCCCGCGCACCCGTGTCCTCGAACTTCTTGCAGACCGGGCAGCGCGCGTCCTCGTACAGCTTCACCGTGTGCCCGGCCTGCGGATCGCCGACCGTGATCACACCGCCCTTCACCGTGGCGGGCGTCTTCGCCAGCGCTTCGGTACCGGCCGGCGGCTCCTTCGCCTCGGGCCCACCGACCGACGCGGACTCCGAACCCGAAGGCGAAGCCGACCCCTTGTCGCTGCTCCCGCCCGTGAGGTCCTCGGGCCCGCAGGCGGCAGCGCCCCCGGCGACGAATGCGGCGGCGGCCACCGCGGCGACGATGCGCCCGGCCTTGCGTAGGGCCATGTGAACAGTCCTCCAGAATCTCCGCACATGACGCTCCGCCACGCACCGGATCAACGTATCGGAACCCCCGCCCCCGCACCCCTCCCCAAAGCCCCCACCAGCGCAGTAACGTCCCGCGCATGAGCAGCACGATCAACGGCGGCATCTCGTACTGGTACACGGACCACGGCACCCCGGCCCCCCGTGAACCCCTGCCGGGCGACGAAAGTGCCGACGTCTGCATAGTCGGCGGCGGCTACACGGGCCTGTGGACCGCCTACTACCTGAAGAAGGCCGCCCCCTTCCTCCGCATCACCGTCCTGGAACAGAAGTTCTGCGGCTACGGAGCCTCCGGCCGCAACGGCGGCTGGCTCTACAACGGCATCGCGGGCCGCGACCGCTACGCCCGCCTGCACGGCAAGGACGCGGCGGTCCGCCTCCAGGAAGCGATGAACGACACGGTCGACGAGGTGATCCGCGCCGCGGCCGAAGAGAAGATCGAAGCGGACATCCACCACGGCGGCGTACTCGAAGTGGCGTACACCCCGGCCCAATTGGCGCGCCTGAAGGAGTTCCACGCGACGGAACTCGCGTACGGCGAGAAGAACCGCACCCTGCACGGCGCCCGGGAGACGGCCGACCGCATCCGCGTCGCGGGCGCCGTCGGCTCCACCTGGACCCCGCACGGCGCACGCCTGCACCCGGTGAAACTGGTCAAGGGCCTGGCCGCGGCGGTCGAATCCCTGGGCGTCACGATCCACGAGTCGACCCCCGTCACGGAGATCAAACCGAAGCACGCCATCACCCCGTACGGCACGGTCCGCGCCCCGTACATCCTGCGCTGCACGGAGGGCTTCACGGCGTCCCTGAAGGGCCAGCGCCGCACCTGGCTCCCCATGAACTCCTCAATGATCGCAACAGAACCCCTGAATGCCACCCAATGGGAATCCATCGGCTGGGAGGGCCGCGAAACACTCGGCGACATGGCGCACGCGTACATGTACGCCCAACGCACCGCCGACGGCCGCATCGCACTCGGCGGCCGAGGCGTCCCCTACCGCTACGGCTCAAAAACGGACAACGACGGCCGCACCCAACCGGCCACGATCGAAGCCCTCCACGAGATCCTGACCCGCTTCTTCCCCCAACTGGCCGGAATCCAGGTCGCCCACGCCTGGTCCGGCGTCCTGGGCGTCCCCCGCGACTGGTGCGCCACGGTCACCCTGGACCGCGCCACGGGCCTCGGCTGGGCAGGCGGCTACGTCGGCTCGGGCGTCGCCACCGCCAACCTCGCCGCCCGCACCCTGCGCGACCTGGTCCAACAGGACTCGGGCCAGGCAGGCCCCACGGACCTCACCACCCTCCCCTGGGTCAACCACAAGGTCCGCAAGTGGGAACCGGAACCACTGCGCTGGCTGGCCGTCCAAAGCATGTACGCGACCTACCGCAACGCCGACCGCCAAGAACTCACCACCCCCACCGCAACGACCCCCCGCCTGGCCCGCATCGCGGACCGCCTGTCGGGACGCCACTGAACAGCGGGCCACAGCACCGCCCACACCCTCGACCACCACCAACGAGGCGAGTAGCCCCTCCAGCACCGGTTGTCACACCCATGTGTCACGATCACCGCTCATTCACACAGCCTGGGGGGGCTTCATGCCTGAACCACGTCCTACCGCGAGACCCGCGGCATCCGCCGCGCTCTTCCTCGCCCTGGCCGCACTGCTGGCCCTGCTCGTACCGTCCGCGCTTCCGGTGACGGCCGCCCACGCCGCCGAGCCGGAGTGCGCACCGCTCGCCCTCGCGCCGTTCGGCGATCCGGGCACAGCGCTCGGCAAAGCCACCGTCGCACCCGACGCGACGACTTGCTACACCTTCACCACCACCGAGGCCGGCCTGCACCTGGTCTCGCTCGACGACTCCAGCAACGAAGCACACACCGCGGTCCACAGCGGCGACACACCCGTCGACTGCTACGACACCGAGTACCGCGACGCCGGCTGGTGCGACCTCGCCGCTTCGACCACGTACACGCTGAAGATCAGCAACAACGGCTGGGACGACGCCGACACCGCAGTTACCGTCGTGCCCCTCGGCAGCAACCGCGGCTGCGCGCCCAAAACCGGCACCGACTGGGACCAGCCGACCCCGACGCGTACGTCGGTCAGCCCCGCCGAAGTCGACTGCCAGCCCTTCGACGCCGAGCCCGGCGACCGCATCCGGCTCACCGACGCCACCAAGGTCTACGGCCAGGCCATCTCCTGGATCACCGACGCCACCGGCGCCCGGATCTGCCCGCGCTTCCCCGAGGACGACGAGGACAGCTGCGTCCTGCCCGGCAAGGGCCCCTACCGCGCCCTGTCCCGCGTCACCTCCGTGGAGAACGGCTTCCCCGCCGAGTACGCGGTCACAGCACGCCGCCTGAACGACCCCCAGGGCTGCCCGTCCGCCCCGGTCCGTCTCTACGGCCCGCTGAGCGCACAGGACCTCACCACCACGCCCTGCTTCACGGTCACCACGGAGAAAGCGGGCAAATACCGCCTCGACTCCGTCGACAAGGACGGCGAAACCGGACCGGTCCGCGTGCACGACCGCTCCGGCAAGACCCTCTGCCGCAACACCGAGCAGCCCTGCCGACTGCCCTCCGCGGGCGCCTACACCGCCTACCTCGACAACCCGTCCCCCTTCCACGACACCGCGCACGGCCTGATCGTCCTCGACCGGGCCTCCGACAGCGGCTGCGTGAAGAGCGAAATGGGCACCCACAAGGGCGAGTTCAGCACCGCAGGACAGTACGACTGCCTGAACCTCCCCGCGCCCAAGGACTCCCGCATAGCCGCCCTGACCCCGCTCAGCAGCTCCGGGACCGACGCAGCCGTGGAGGTCCTCGACAGCGAAGGCACCGAGCAGTGCGACGCCGAGAAGCTCGCCGCAGGCGACTGCGCGCTCACCGGCCCCGCGCCCTACCGCGCACTCGTCCACGCCGACGGAAGCCCCCGCACCGGCCCCTACACCGTCGCCGTCCACCGCACGGACGCCGCGAACGACTGCCCCGTCCTGCCCGCGGGCAGCTTCACCACCGACGGAGCCAAAGCCACCTTCTCCACCGGGAACGGCGTCTTCTCACGCTGCCTCACCATCCCGGCGGACACCCACACCTCGACCGAAGCCCTCCAGCTCGTCGCCACCTCCGGTGACGTGCCCGCCAAGTTCTCCGTGCTCGACTCCACCGGCAAGCGCGTCTGCGACAGCTACGCCACCACCAACGGCTGGACGCTCTGCGCCCTGACGCCGGGCAAGGCCCACACCGTCCTGGTCACCGGCCGCGACCAGACAGCCGACTACACCCTGACGCGGCGCGACGTGACATCGACGGCGTCCTCGGCGGGCTGCGCGAAGACGGCGGCCGCGAAGGTCGGCGGACCCTCCGTCAAGGGCACGTACGGCGCCCCCGGCTCCCTGCGCTGCCACCAGGTCACCACGCCCGCCGCCACCGACGTCGTACACCTCAACGTGCGGGACGCCCTGGCCACCGCCGACATGTACGTCCTCGACGGTGACGGCGAGAGCGAGTGCGACCGGCGCGCCCAGGCCTGCGCCGCCACCGGCAGCACCACCCACCAGGTCCTCGTCCAGACCCCGGTGAACCGCGAGGCAGCACCCCAGTACCGACTCGACGCCCTGCGCATCGCCACCGCCGAAGGCCCCGTCGACGAGTGCACCAAGGTCCCCTCGATCGCCTACGGCTACGGGCCCGTGACCGGCACCCTCGACGAAGCGCACACGGCCACCTGCGCCGTCCTGCCCACGGCCCGCAACGACCACTTCGAAGCCGAGATCTCCGACACCACCGGAGCCACCGAAGAAGCCGTCCCCGCGCTCTACAACAGCGCCTGGAAGAACGGCTGCTCCCGGGCCGTGCCGATGGACTACGTCTGCGGCGTGAACGCCCCGGAGGCGGACCCGAAGAAGCCCTCCGTACTCGTCATCGGCCTCCCGGAGAAGGCCCCGGCCACCTCCTACCGCGCCACACTGAAGTGCTCGTCCAACCGCTGCGGCGACGAGAAGACCACCATCACCGGCATCACCCCGGCCACGGCCCCCGGCGGCACCAAGCCCACGCTCACCGTGACGGGCACCGCCATCAACCCCGGCGCGACGGTCCAGCTGACGCAGTCGGGCAAGACCCTCACCGCGAAGACGACCTCGATCTCCGCCGACAACCGCACCCTGAAGGCGACGCTCGACCTGACGGACATCCCCGCGGGCACCTGGGACGCAAGCGTCATCGCCGGCGGCTCGCAGTACCCGAGCGGCACCTTCACCGTGACCGAGCCGACGCCGCGCAACACCACCGCTCCCAAAGTGACGGGAACGGCCGCGGTCGGCTCCAAGGTCACCGCCGACCCCGGCAGTTGGACGGCCGCGCCCACCTCGTACACCTACCAGTGGAAGGCGGACGGCGCGGCGATCGCCGACGCCACGGCCTCGACGTACAAGATCCCGGCAGCGCACCTGAACAAGAAGCTGTCCGTCACGGTCACCGCCCACAAGGCGGGCCACGAGGACGCCACCGCGACATCCTCCACGGTCACGGTCGCCAAGGGCGCGGCACCCAAGGCGTCGGCGAAGCCGACGATCAGCGGCACCGCCAAGGTAGGCAAGATCCTCAAGGCCGCACAGGGCACCTGGTCGCCCGCCCCGAGCTCGTACACCTACCAGTGGTACGCAAACGGAACGAAGATCACCGGCGCGACCAAGTCCTCACTGACCCTGAAGTCCGCCCAGCGAAGCAAAAAGATCACGGTCAAGGTAACGGCCCACCGCCCCGCCCACCACAACGGAACGTCCACGAGCAAGGCAACCGGAACCATCGCCTCCTAACCAGGAACACCGCACCCGCGGACATCACGAAGGCCCAGGACACCTCACCGGCGCCCTGGGCCTTCGTCTGCCGGAGCCCCCTCCCCGCCCCCACTAATCGACGTCGACCCCGAACTCCCGGACGAGCGACTCCAACCCACCCGAATAGCCCTTCCCACCCACCACGAACTGCCAGTCCCCGCTCGCCCGCCGCCTGAAAGAACCCAAAACCAACGCCGTCTCACCAGGCCTGCCGTCCGACACCGGAACCTCGTCCAACTCTGCGCCCTCCGCGTCCCTCAGACGGATCCCGGCACGCGTGAAACCAGCGAGATCAGCCTCCGGATCGGCCTCAGGGTCCACCGCTGCCACCAACACCAAGCGATCAGCCTCCTTCGGCAGCTCATCGAACGCCACCCGGATCGCGGCCCGGTCCCCCGCGAATTCACCCAACATCCGCACCGAGCCGTCCGGCGTCCGGTCACGCTGCATCCGCGCCATGTCCCGCTCACGCCCACGCAGCTCCAGCGCCTCATCGCGCTCCCGCTCCGACTCCAGCCGAAGCTGCGCTTCCCGCCGACGCTGCTGCTGGCGCTACGCCTCGACCCACTCCCCGATCAGGCCACTCGAACGACCGCTCATATCGCTCGCCCCCCTTGCGCACTGCCCCGGAAGATAATTGTGCCGGAGGGGGAGGCGGGGACTACTGGTTGGGCAAGAGGTACTTCGGGACATGGAGAAGCCCAGGTCAGACCTGCTCTGACCTGGGCTTTTCATTGAGCCGCCTGTCGGAATCGAACCGACGACCTTCCCATTACAAGTGGGGAGCTCTTCCGCTGAGCTAAGGCGGCACCACGCACAACAACGCCGTACGCGAAGGCTGCTCCACCTTACACAGAGCTCGTTTCCCCTAGCCACGGAGTTGCCCAACCACCCACCATCCAGATCCACACGTAACCACCCGCGCACCCGTTCGTTGAACGGACTGACGCACTGTTCCGACTATCGGACTGCGGGACCCGGGGAGGGTGCATGGGGACGTGACAGAGAAGCCCGAGGCGGTGACGGGCACGGAGGCCGACCGCCTCAAGCGCGAGGCTCTCGGCATCGCCGACCGCCGCAAGCACCACACCCGCCAGGCGTCCCCCATGAAGAGCCACGTCAAGGAGCCCGGCACCCAGCAGCGCGTCTACCGGTACCGCTGCTATCCCACCAAGGCCCAGGCCACACAGTTGGAGAAGACGTTCGGTGCCTGCCGCTGGGTCTACAACGAGGGGCTGGCCCTGCGTTCCGGGGCCTGGGAGCGGCACCGGGTGAACGTCGGCTTCGCGGAGACGTGCCGAGCGCTGACGGGCTGGCGACGGGCCGAGGAGACATCCTGGCTCCAGGAGGTGTCGTCGACCGTGCTTCAGCAGTCGCTGCGCCACCTCGAACAGGCGTACACGCGCTTCATCAAGGGTTCGGCGAAGTATCCGAAGCGGAAGAAGAAGGGCCGGTCGCGGGATTCGGCGACGTACGTCCGGACGGGGTTCAGCTGGGTGGAAGATCCCGAGCGGCCGGGGACCGGTTCGGTGAAGTTGGCCAAGCAGTCATCGCCTCTGGACGTGCGGTGGTCCCGTGCGCTGCCTGCTCAGACCCTTCCGGTCCGGCTTTCGGTGACGCGGGACCGGGCTGGCCGGTTCTTCCTCTCCGTGCTCGTGGAGGAGAAGATCGCGCTTCTTCCCAGCGTCTTTCTTCCCGGCTCGCAGGAGCCGAGAGCCGTCGGTCTGGATCTGGGTCTCGCGTCGCTCGTGACGCTCGACGACGGGACGAAGGTGGATCACCCGCGACTGCTGAAGCGGTACGCCGAGAAGCTGGCGCGGTTGCAACGTGAGTTGCACCGAAAAGTGAGGGGTTCGAAGAACCGGGAGAAGGCCAGGCGGCAGATCGCCCGGCTCTACGCGCTCATCGGAGACGTACGCAAAGACATGCTGGATCAGCTCACCACCCGCCTCGTGCGCGAGAACCAAGTGCTCGTGGTGGAGGACCTGTCCATCGTGACCCTGATGCGTCCGGCGCGCGGCAAGGGAAGGCAGCGCAAGGCGAAGCTGAATCGGGCGATCCGCGACGCCGGGTGGGGTGAGTTGTTGCGGCAGTTGCGCTACAAGTGCGAGTGGTACGGCCGGACGCTGGTGGTGGTGGACCGCTTCTTCCCGTCCACCCGCCGCTGCTCGGCCTGTCATGCGAAGGGGCCGAAGCTGGACGTCTCCGTCCGGCAATGGACGTGCGTCGAGTGCGGTGCAGCGCATGACCGGGACGTGAACGCGGCGGTCAACCTTCGCGAGGAAGGCATGCGGCTGTACTGGCTGGTGGCTGCCGCGCTGCCGCCGGGCCGGAAGGCACCCACGGTGATCAAGGCGTCGGAGCTGGAGGGGTGTCTGCTGGCCGCTTAGGTGCGGCTGGTGCGGTACGGACCGACGGGCCGTCGGCCGGAATGCCTGTGGAGCTCGTGTAAGACCGTGCGCGGTGACGGGGCAGCCCGTTGTCGGTCGGCGGTGGGCCGTGAAGCAGGAAGCCTTGAGGTGAGGTCAGAAATCGCGTGCTCTGCCCCCGCTCGAAGCGAAGCCAAAAGTGAGTCCCTCTGGCAACTTCGAGAATCTCCTCGAAGCTCGCAGCCGCACGACTACTGACAGACCGGTCCCCCCCGGGGTACCGTCCGAGCAGTTCACCCAGGTGGACTACACCACTCCTCTCTTTACAACGGATCGTCCGGCACGTTCCTGCCGGTGAAGGGGGCCTTCACCATGGCCACTGTTTCGTTCGACAAGGCGACCCGCACTTACCCGGGTGGCGACAAGCCCGCCGTCGATCAGCTCGAGCTGGACGTCGCGGACGGCGAATTCCTCGTCCTCGTCGGTCCCTCCGGCTGCGGAAAGTCCACCTCGCTCCGCATGCTCGCGGGGCTCGAGGACGTGAACGCCGGCGCCATCCGCATCGGTGACCGCGACGTCACGCACCTGCCGCCCAAGGACCGGGACATCGCCATGGTGTTCCAGAACTACGCGCTCTACCCGCACATGACGGTCGCCGACAACATGGGCTTCGCCCTGAAGATCGCGGGCGTCAACAAGGCCGAGATCCGCCAGAAGGTCGAGGACGCGGCGAAGATCCTCGACCTCACGGACTACCTGGCCCGCAAGCCGAAGGCCCTCTCCGGCGGTCAGCGCCAGCGAGTCGCCATGGGGCGCGCCATCGTGCGTGAGCCCCAGGTGTTCCTCATGGACGAGCCGCTGTCGAACCTCGACGCCAAGCTGCGTGTGTCCACGCGTACGCAGATCGCCAGCCTCCAGCGGCGCCTGGGCATCACCACCGTCTACGTGACCCACGACCAGGTCGAGGCCATGACCATGGGCGACCGCGTGGCCGTGCTCAAGGACGGTCTGCTCCAGCAGGTCGACTCGCCGCGCAACATGTACGACCGCCCGGCCAACCTCTTCGTCGCGGGCTTCATCGGCTCCCCCGCCATGAATCTCGTCGAGGTCCCGATCACCGACGGCGGCGTGAAGTTCGGCAACTCCGTGGTGCCGGTCAACCGCGAGGCGCTGTCCGCCGCGGCCGACAAGGGCGACCGCACGGTCACGGTCGGCGTCCGTCCGGAGCACTTCGACATCGTCGAGCAGGACGGCTCCACCGCGAAGTCCCTCTCCAAGGAGACCGAGGACGCTCCGGCGGGCCTCGCCGTCTCCGTGAACGTCGTGGAGGAGCTCGGCGCCGACGGGTACGTCTACGGCTCCGCCGAGGTCGGCGGCGAGCACAAGGACCTCGTGGTCCGCGTGAACGGCCGCAGGGTCCCGGAGAAGGGCACGCAGCTGCACGTCGTGCCGCGTCCGGGCGAGATCCACGTGTTCTCGACGTCGACGGGCGAGCGCCTCACCGACTGACGACCCGGTTCACCAGCGTGTGAAGGGCCCCGCACCTCGGTGCGGGGCCCTTCGCGTGCGGCCACGTTGTCGACAAATACCCCGGCAGACCGGTCATTTCGCTCGGGCCTCGTCAACACCGCTCCAGAGAAACCTCATTCTCCGTCGCTCGACCGAGTGACGTAATGTCGCCAAATCATCACCGACCGCTACGCTCACTCGCGTGACGCACTCCGCCAACTACACCCAGAAGCCGCGCCGAGCCCACCGGGGCCCCGCCCGACGCATCGGCCGCACGCTCGCCCTCGTCCTGCCCGTGATGCTGGTGCTCTCCGGGACCCTCGCGGTCACCAGCGTCAACTGGTCGGGGAACTCATCGGATTCGATGCTCACCGCATCCGCCGACGATCTCTCCGCACCGGCCAAGTCCCGCGCGCCGCAGGACGTCCTGCGTGACCGGCTGCTCCTGGAGCTCCAGGACAGGAACCCGGGCGTCGCGCTCACCCACCTCCAGCAGGAGGTGAACCGCCACCCGTCGCTCGCCCGGCACTGCGTCTCCGTCGCCCGTGCCCTCGGTCGCGCCGCAGTCCAGAAGTACGGCCCGAGCCGTGCCCAGTCGTATGCGCGCCCGGTCTGCGACACGTCCTTCGCGACGGGCGTCGCCGCCCACCAGAACGGCTGACGGGGCCGGGACGTAGGGTTTCCGGCATGACCGGCGACCCTCACGCTCACAGACCCACGCAGGCCGTCGTCCTGGCCGGAGGCCAGGGCTCGCGCCTCCGTCCGTACACCGATGACCGGCCCAAGCCGATGGTCGAGATCCCTGGCACAGGGACCCCGATCATCGGCCATCAGCTTTCCTGGCTGGCGGCCGAGGGCGTGACGGACGCGGTCGTCTCCTGCGGCCATCTCGCCGAGGTGCTCCAGGAGTGGCTGGAGTCGGCCGATCTCCCCCTGAACGTCACCACGGTGGTCGAGAAGGAGCCGCTGGGCCGCGGCGGCGGCCTCAAGTACGCCGCCCGCCACCTCCCGCACGCGGACCGCCCCTGGTACGCGACGAACGGCGACATCTGGACCCGCTTCTCGCTGCGCGACATGGCGGCCTTCCACGCCGAGCGCGACGCCACCGCGACCCTCGCCCTGGCCCGCCCCCGCATCCCGTGGGGCGCCGTCGAGACGGACGCGTTCGGCCACATCACGGACTTCATCGAGTCCCCGCCGTCCCCGTACCTGATCAACGCGGGCGTGTACGTCTTCTCCGCCTCCTTCGCCGCGCTCCTGCCGGACCGCGGCGACCACGAGCGCACCACGTTCCCGCGCCTCGCCCGAGCGAAGAGCCTGGCGGGCTTCCCGCTGCCGCAGGGCGCGTACTGGCGGGCGATCGACACCGCCAAGGACCTGACGGAAGCGGCCAAGGAGCTCGCGGCTCAGTCCGGTTGAGGGTTCTCGGTTCTCCCGCCTCACGGTTCTCCCGCCTCACGGTTCTCCCACCCTCGTACGCCGAAGGGGCCCCGCACAGTGTCTGTGCGGGGC